>NZ_SLTL01000027.1:0-72562 GCF_014858585.1 Paenibacillus sp. 23TSA30-6
TTCTGTATACGGACTCAACAAAAAGCTCTGCTGTTTCGGGAGCACAGGGATCACCAACCTTGGATAAGATACTTCAACTATACCGAAAAAAAGAGACAGACTCCTCAAAAAAATGAGGAACTGTCTCTTTTGGTGAGCTGGGGGACTTTTTCAGTGGCCTGGATTATTCCGGTATCCATATTTTCGCAAAATCAAGCACTATCGGTTTTCGGGCCCCGCCGGATGTGGATGTCACCACTGCATAGCCTGTCGGTATTTTGTATATGAGTCCCGTGTCGTATCGGATGCCGAAGGAATTATCTTCCTTGTAATGAGTAGTGGTTTCCCAAACCTTCGTACCGTTTCCTTTCAAACCAGTGATGGTGATCCCATGCATCTTCGTGCTGCTCCCCAGCGGATCATATCGGTCACTAAACTGGACGTACACCTGTTCCTCCGGCAGATATACCCGGTCGGCCGGATAATCCTCTGTATCGCCGAACAATTGTAGTCCATTACTCAAAATCTGTGTACGCTTGCTATTCCCTTTAAGCCCTGTGACGGCTATATGGCCACCGGACAACTCCCGTACCTCTGCAATATCTTTACCAGAGCCCAAGTCAAAATGGATATTACGGATTTCCTGGCCGTACACATCTGCCTCTACTCCTACCGGGCCATGCGGACTGTTCATAAGTGCATAATATCCATCGTGATTGCCAACCAGCCAACCCGAGGTCACCCCGTCCTTCGTTCGGTTCCACAGCTCCTCACCGGTTTCTGAGTATTTGAGTACGGTAAATGCTTGTTCCGCCCGGTTCAGAGAGGATACAAGAAATCCTCCGTCCGCAAGCGGTTCCAAACCTATAAGGGAGTTCTGTCTATGGGATGCCAAGCCATCCGTTTGTAACGTTTTGGACCACACGCTATTCCCGTCCTCATCTAACCGTGAAGCCTGTAACTCCCGTATCCCATCTGGCTTCGTATAGTCGATAAGCAGCAGCGAGCCACCATCCGACGTCTCCCGCTGGACTCCCCTACTGCTTGCACCAGGCTGCACGTTCAGATCCAGCTCATGTTTCCACACACCCTCCAGCGAGCTGTCCAGCTTGCCGTACGTGACATGCGCCACACTTGTCTCAGTGTTGTCTTCGATGTTCAGTACCAGAAACCCACCATTCGCTGCGGGCTGAATATAATTGTGTGGATTCCCTTCATCCTCAAAGCTTCCAATCGCCGCGCTTGTTTCAATCTCAGCCTGCTTGGGTACAGCCGCCTCAGACACCTCGGATGCATAAGACGGAACAGCGCTAAACCCCATGACCAATGCCGCTAAAGCAACTCCTGCTGTCCATGAATAAACACGTGTACGTAGAAACCCGTTTCGCATTCCCTTCAAACGTTCCAGCTCCCTTCATGACTTTACCTCAGAGATGTTTTTAAAAACCTTAGATGTGATAAGACTACAGACGGTTTCGCTTGCTTGTAATGGTTGTCACGTGGGCACGGAACTTCATGCGATGCTATACAATCATGAGTTATATATTTACCTCTTCAAGCCCGAGCCCAAACATTTGAAACTCCAAAATGGAGACTGCTCCGAGACTTTCTGCCGATGAATATACGTATAGATTTATTATTCCAGCGCTTGGTAAACTATGTGTCACATGCTTTAACGCAAGATTTGGATAAAAGTTCTCTTTTTTTACAAAATAAAGCCCCACCAAGGCAAAGGAATGAATACGGTAATTCGTATTCTGCCTCCATACCTGTGTGGGGCTTACAAGACTTACATAAAATGATGTCTACAGATCGGCTGTCTGAAGCGCTTGGCTGCGCTGTGTATCCCGTTCAAGGATCGGCTTCAAATACCGTCCTGTATAGGATTCTTCGACCTTCACGAGCTGCTCAGGTGTCCCAGTAGCCAAAATCGTGCCACCGCCGCTACCGCCTTCCGGTCCCAAATCAATCAGATAATCGGCTGTTTTAATCACATCCAGATTATGCTCAATGACCAATACTGTTTCTCCCGAATCGACCAAACGATGCAGCACCGTCAGCAATCGGTCAATATCGTGAACATGCAGACCCGTTGTCGGCTCGTCCAAAATGTAAATCGTCTTACCCGTGCTGCGACGATACAGTTCGGAAGCCAGCTTCACGCGCTGCGCTTCGCCCCCGGACAAGGTAGTCGCAGGCTGTCCCAGCTTGATATATCCCAAACCTACATCCAGCAGCGTCTGAATTTTGCGATGAATCTTCGGAATATTTTCAAAAAACTCTGTCGCATCCTCTACTGTCATTTCCAGCACATCGGCAATACTTTTACTTTTGTACTTCACTTCAAGAGTTTCCCGATTATAGCGTTTGCCCTTACACACTTCACACGGAACGTATACATCCGGCAGAAAGTGCATTTCAATCTTGATAATGCCGTCGCCCTTGCAAGCCTCGCAGCGACCACCCTTAATGTTAAAGCTAAAGCGACCTTTTTGGTAGCCTCGGACCTTGGCCTCATTTGTTTTTGAAAATAAATCACGAATATCATCAAATACCCCGGTGTAGGTTGCAGGATTTGAACGCGGCGTGCGGCCGATCGGAGACTGATCAATCTCAACGACCTTATCGATATTTTCAAGCCCGCGAATTTCCTTATGTTGACCTGGACGCACTCTGGCCCGGTTCAGATCACGCGCCAGCGTTTTGTATAGAATTTCGTTGACCAGCGTTGACTTCCCAGATCCGGATACGCCAGTAACAGCCGTGAAAATACCTAACGGGATTTTAACATTCAAATTTTTGAGATTGTTCTCCTTAGCCCCGCGGACCTCCAGCCACTTATCCGTAGGCTTGCGCCGTTCGGTATTGACCGGAATGAACTTGCGTCCGCTCAAATATTGCCCGGTTAAGGAATTCGGGTCTTCCATGACTTCCTGCGGAGTCCCCTGTGACATGATCATTCCGCCATGGATTCCGGCCCCCGGACCGATATCAATAATATAATCGGCCGCCATCATCGTATCTTCGTCATGCTCCACCACAATCAGCGTATTCCCGAGATTCCGCATATGCTCCAGTGCACTAATCAGGCGGTCATTATCCCGCTGATGCAACCCGATGCTTGGCTCGTCCAAAATATACAGTACACCCATCAGGCTGGAACCGATCTGTGTCGCCAACCGGATACGTTGTGCCTCACCACCGGATAACGTGCCCGCTGCACGACTTAAGGTCAGGTACTCCAATCCAACATTAACGAGAAATCCCAAACGGCTGTTAATTTCCTTAAAAATGAGATTGGCAATGGACTGTTCCTTCTCACTCAACACCAGCGTTTTGAAAAATTGAGACGCTTCGCCGATGGACAAATCAGTTACATAGGCAATGTTACGCTCCTGAATAGTCACCGCCAGAGTTTCTTTCTTCAAACGATGTCCCTTACAGGTGTTACACGGCTTTGCGCTCATAAATCCTTCAATAAATTCACGGATACCGTCAGAAGCTGTGTCACGATAACGACGCTCCAGATTCGGAATAATTCCCTCGAAGGTCACGTAGGCTTCCTTGCGTTGTCCAAAATCATTTTCATAACGGAATCGGATCTTCTGGTCACCCGTTCCATGTAATATGGTGTTCATTTGTTCCGTGGTCAGCTGGCTGACAGGAATGTTCTGCGGAATACTATAATGCTCGCATACAGACTGCAAAAATTGCGGATAATAGGTGGAGGTTCCTCCACTCCACGCCTGAAATGCTCCATCTTCTACACTTTTCTCCGGGTCAGGAATAAGCAGGTCGGGGTCGACAACCATTTTAACGCCCAATCCGTCACAATCCGGGCAAGCACCGAATGGACTGTTAAAAGAAAACATCCGCGGCGACAGCTCGTCTATACTGAAACCACAGATCGGGCAGGCAAAATTAGAACTGAAGCGCAGCTCTTCTTGCCCCATCATGTCCACCAGCAACTGACCTCCTGAAAGGTTCAATGCTGTCTCAATAGAGTCGGACAGACGTGTACGCACATCCTCCTTCACTACGATCCGGTCTACAACCACTTCAATGGAATGCTTCTTGTTTTTCTCCAGCTCGATCTTTTCGGACAATTCACGCAGTTCGCCATTGACACGCACCCGTACAAAGCCTTGCTTGGCAATATCCGCGAATAGCGTTTTATGCTCACCTTTGCGTCCTGAAACCAATGGGGCCAAAATTTGCAGCCTTGTCTTTTCAGGGTATTGCAAAATGCGGTCCACCATTTGTTCAACCGTTTGTGATGTAATTTCAATGCCATGTTCAGGACAATGAGGGTGACCAATTCGGGCAAACAACAGCCGCAAATAGTCATAAATCTCTGTAACCGTACCGACAGTAGAACGCGGATTACGGCTCGTAGTCTTTTGGTCAATGGAAATCGCAGGTGACAGTCCGTCAATGGAATCCACGTCCGGCTTCTCCATCTGCCCCAGGAACTGACGCGCATACGCGGATAAAGACTCCACATAACGCCGCTGTCCTTCTGCATAGATCGTATCGAAAGCCAGTGACGATTTACCTGAGCCACTTAGCCCCGTGAGGACGACAAATTTGTCCCTTGGGATAGTCACGTCAATATTTTTGAGATTATGCGCCCTTGCGCCTTTGATGATGATGCTTTCATTCGCCAAATGTTTCATCTCCTTAACCATAGTTCACGTCATGCTATATTGCGATGGAATACCCCATGCAAGTGATATATCGCAAAGAGAACGACCGCATGGGCCGCCCTCTCTATTTTCAAAAGCAATCATCCATTTCATTTTTTCAATGTGTTCGCACTACTAGCCGCCCCTGAAAGCTTAATCAGCCCGCAGCTCCAACAAAGCATCACGCAACTCGGCGGCGCGCTCGAACTGAAGATTCTTGGCGGCATCCTTCATCTCCGCTTCCAAACGCTGAATCAGCGACTGACGCTCCTTCTTGGAAAGTTTACCCGTCTCGCCAGGAAGGTAATCATTACGTGCCTCGGCCACCTTGGTCGCTTCAATGACATCACGAATCTTTTTACGAATCGTTTGCGGGGTAATGCCATGGTCTTCATTATACTGAATTTGAATCGCACGGCGGCGTTCGGTTTCTTTAATCGCTTTATCCATAGAATCCGTAATTTTGTCACCGTACATAATAACACGGCCATCGCTATTCCGTGCTGCCCGTCCAATGGTTTGGATGAGCGAACGTTCGGAACGCAGGAAGCCTTCCTTGTCCGCATCCAAAATCGTCACCAGTGATACTTCTGGCAAATCCAGACCTTCCCGCAACAGATTGATTCCAATCAGGACATCAAAGGTACCCAAACGAAGATCACGTAAAATCGCCATCCGCTCCAGTGTCTTAATCTCGGAGTGCATATACCTGACCTTGATACCCACTTCTTTTAAATAGTCGGTCAGATCCTCAGACATTTTCTTAGTAAGCGTGGTGACCAGCACCCGTTCCTCACGCTCCATCCGAAGCCGTATTTCACTAATGAGGTCGTCAATCTGTCCTTTGCTCGGCCGCACCTCAATGATCGGGTCAAGAAGTCCCGTAGGTCGGATGATCTGTTGCACAGTCGTTTCGCATTTCTCCAGCTCATAGGGGCCTGGTGTAGCTGATACGTAGACGATCTGACTCACCTTGTCCTCGAACTCTTCAAACTTCAGCGGGCGGTTATCCAGCGCAGATGGCAGACGGAAACCATGGTCCACCAGTACATTCTTACGCGCTTGGTCACCATTATACATCGCCCGAATCTGCGGCAACGTAACATGAGACTCATCAATCACGATCAGCATATCATCCGGAAAATAATCCATCAGCGTATACGGTGTCGCCCCCCGCTCGCGGAATGTCAGTGGACCTGAGTAATTCTCGACGCCGGAACAAAAACCGACCTCTTTCATCATCTCGATATCATAGCGGGTACGTTGCTCCAAACGTTGTGCCTCCAGCAGCTTCCCCTGTTCCTTCAGCTCCACTAACCGCTCTTCAAGCTCACGTTCAATGTTGACCAGTGCTACCTTCATCGTATCCTCATGAGTAACGAAGTGAGATGCAGGGAAAATAGCAATATGATCACGTTCACCGATCAATTCACCCGTAAGCACATTAATCTCGGTGATCCGTTCAATTTCATCCCCGAACAGTTCTACCCGTATAGCGTGTTCCCCATGGGAAGCCGGGAATATTTCAACAACATCCCCCCGTACACGGAAAGTACCCCGCACGAAGTTGATATCGTTCCGCTGATATTGAATATCGACCAAGCGGGACAAAATCTGATTGCGGGGTTTCTCCATGCCGACTCTAAGCGAGAGCAGCAGGCTTGAATATTCTTTCGGGGAACCCAGACCATAAATGCAGGAGACACTCGCTACAATAATAACGTCACGACGCTCAAACAGAGAGCTTGTGGCTGAGTGGCGAAGTTTATCAATCTCCTCGTTGATGCTGGAATCCTTCTCAATATACGTATCGGAAGACGGAATGTATGCTTCCGGTTGGTAGTAATCATAGTAACTGACAAAATAATCGACTGAGTTATTCGGAAAAAAATCCTTAAACTCACTCGCCAGTTGGGCAGCCAAAGTCTTGTTATGTGCAATAACCAGAGTAGGCCGATTCAATTTGGCAATCGTCTGCGCGATGGTAAACGTCTTACCCGTTCCCGTAGCACCCAACAGTGTTTGATGCTTTTTTCCTTTTGTAATCCCCTCTACCAGTTCAAGAATGGCATGAGGCTGATCGCCTTGAGGCTGGAATTCCGACTGAATTTCAAAAGTCTTATCGCTAACAACGATATCACTCATTGCCCTGCATCACCCTTATCGTCTAAAATGGAAACATCATGTTTCTACAACAGTCGAGCTGAAACGTCTTTACCTGTAAACCTATGTCGATATTTCCCGAGCAATGATACTTGGGAAATATGGTTGGATAGGAATGTTTGTTCCCGTATTATACCTCTTTCTTTCCTTGGATGCAAACGATAAGTCTTGAATAGGAGTGAATTAAATTTTGGATATCACCATCGTGTTGGGCATCATCGCCGGAATCATAGCATTAATCGGTGGCTTCTTATGGGAAGGCGGACAATTTACAGGGCTGCTTCAAGGTACATCGGCTCTGATTGTATTTGGCGGAACGTTCGCCGCAGTTGTTATCAGCTATCCCGCCTCCAAGCTGAAAACCATACCAGCTGCCCTTCGGATGGCCTTTAGCCGTGAGGACAACCTCTCCGAGCAATATATTGAAGATTTGGTTTCCATGGCAGCCACCTCCCGCCGATCCGGAGTGCTTGCGCTGGAGCGTATTTCCTCAGAACATCCGAATGCATTTCTGCGCGAAGGTCTTCAACTGGTCATTGACGGAACCGAGCAGGAACAAATTAAACAAATTCTGGAACTCGAGTTAGATACCATTGAGCATAAGTACGAAGGATATGCCAAAATATTTGAATCCGCAGGCGGCTATGCCCCTACGATGGGGATTATCGGTACTGTGATGGGCCTGATCCATGTACTCGGCAGCCTGACCGAGCCGACAGCGCTTGGACCGTCCATTGCTGTCGCTTTTATCGCCACACTATACGGCGTTGCCAGCGCCAATCTGATTTTCCTGCCCATCGCATCCAAAATCAGAGCATGCAGCGAAAGTGAAATGGTCACGATGGATTTACTGCTGCAAGGCATTCTCGCCATTCAAAACGGAGAGAATCCGAAGCTTGTACGCAAAAAACTGGAGTTCTTTATCCGTTCAGAGCAAAATCTGGAGCCTAAGCCGCCTCGTCGCTCACGTTCAGAGGACGCTACTCCAAAGGAGGACTTCCATGAGAGCGCGCGCTAAGCGCCGCCAACGTCAAGGAGGCGGGGACCATCGTGACCGCTGGATGATTACCTATGCCGATCTAATCACGCTGCTGCTCATTTTTTTCGTCGTGATGTACGCTATGAGCAGCCTGGATGCGAAAAAATACGAAGTCGTTGTCCAATCCCTGCAAGATACATTCCATAAGGGCGATTCCATTTTAGAGCAAGGTTCAGGCATTACAGGTACGGCGGACCGATACACAAGCAAGAATCCGCCCACAACCAAGCAACCTTCATCCGATAACAAAGCAGCCGGACCGACCAAACTGACCGAACGTGAGCAGGCATTTCGCAAGCAGGAAAAAGAACTGCAAAATCTGATGGGTGTCATAGAGCAATATATTTCGGACAATAAGTTGCAAGATCAGATTTTCGTATCCGATCAGCCGCGCGGTATTGTCATCACCCTGAACGACCGCTTTTTATTTGATCAGGGCAGGGCTGCACTCAAGCAAGGCTCTGCAAACACGTTATCCAAGCTGGCCAGTCTGTTCCGGGATTTGAAAACGCCGATCAGTATCGAGGGCCATACGGACAATATTCCGTTTACACGCGCTTCGAACGCTTTGACCTACAAGGACAACTGGGAGCTTTCAGGGGCACGGGCGCTATCCGTGCTTCGATTCTTTCTAGACAGAGAAGGATTATCTCCTACAGAATTTCAATACGCAGGTTATGCCGATACACGACCGGTTGGCGATAATACCACCGAGGCCGGACGACAAAAAAACCGCCGTGTCGAAATTACCGTACTGCGCCAGCTTCAACAGTAAATGCCAAAAACCTCCTTAGTCACACTTAACGTGAACCGGGAGGTTTTTTTAGATAGATATCATCGTTCTAGATGGCTTCCGCTCTGATGTGACGCAGAACAATAAACCGTACGAACAGCGTTGTATAGAGCGGCGTACGAGATACGAGAGAGATTATTTTGTTTAAGTCTATATCCCCACTATGTATTAGAAGCCCAAGATGAAATTAAGTAAAGTCTGGTCATGATGCTGGAAACTCAATAAGATAAGGCTAACTCGTGTTGCTTCTCTCGCACTGGTGAAGTTGTGGAGATGCTTTGCTTGTGGTAGCTATATTTCCAATCGCTGTACAAATTAAGGAGCCGATCCAACTCCATAGACTTGATCAACACCTGTCGATCCTTCAATCCCACCTCTTTCGCCAAATCATTTAATTCCTTACGCTTTTCTTCGATGCAATCCTCCAATTCTTTCAATTTCACATCAACAAACCTCCTGTTTGGTATGGTATTTATAGTTAGTTTACAAGCTGATACCTTCCCTATAGGTTAATAATATAATAAAACCCATTTCATCCCTTTAACGGGATAAATCAAAGAAGTCAATCCCTAGGGATTGACCTGGAGTGTGTGAATTTTTTTCATGAATCTTATGTCCATCTATGAAACTTAACCCATACCATGATTAAATAGTATAATTCTATCAGAATGCTCTGCATTAATTGGATAACATAAAGGGAATATACTAAAGAATAGAATACCTAAGGCTAGTACCATCGAATAACCTTTTTTCATAGATATTCACCTCCTTAATTATATTTTCATATCTTTTCGTTTGCTCACTAGTCGCAAACTCTCTATAGACTTCAAATAATGCAACACATTGCTTAAAGTCGCTATCATTCCGACTAATTAATGATAAGGCAAGACAGTCCAGAACATAGTTTGTGCCTTTTTCAAATCTGTTATTCTTATACTCATAAATTGCCCTTTGATATAAAAAACAACAATAATAGTTTCTATTCTTTACGTCGTCAAGAAATTTAAATTGATCAATCTCTGCTGAAAAACTTTCAAGCACATAATCTACTGAAAAGTTGTACATATTGGCTGACTCTAAGATAGTTAAAAGGCCAGATAATTTTTCTTCTGGGTGTTGATTGAGAAAAGTAATATATTCACCTAGTACCTCTCTCTTTCCTAAGAGCATATCCAGTGTATAAGAGTTTGCCTTTGCCCAAAGACTAAACATACTTACATATTGCTCCCCCTCCGAATTAAGTCCCTTGAACCAACTTAAATCAGCATAGTTTTGTATATAGGATTGTGCTTCCTCAAACATTTCCATTTTCTGAAGAGCTGTAGATTTAGATAGGTAGCCATATCCATAATAAAAAACAAGATTTTTCTCTGTTTTAAAGTCATCTTTAACTCTTCTTTTAGCATTATTCTCATATCGATTTAAATAAACAGTTTTGGCAAGAGTCCACAACTCATCTCCATATTTCTCTACGCTGTCCCATTTATGTAGGTAAAAATAAGTATTGATAATTTTTAAAATTCCATCTAATTGATAACTCTCTGGTAAGCGATTTCGATAAGGAATAAATCTCAGTACGGCTTCCAAGTTTCTCTCCATATCTTGGCCTACCGAAGCAACAAACAATTTATAGTGGCTGACTGCCAATCTCTCAGAATGTTGATACTTCTCATTCTCAATGACACATTCATAGAAAGGAATGGCCTCCTGTAGCTTCCCTTTTTCGTACAGTTCCTCTGCTAAAGAAAAGATCGTTGGAATGTGATTAAGATCCTCCATTAACCGTGACAGTACTTTCTCCACACACCTCAGATTTCCCACTTCAACACAACGAATAAGGAACGGCTTAACTCTTTTCCAATGAGGTCTTCCATCGTAAAAGCATTCATCTACGTATAGGTCATACAACCAGTCCTCTGGATAGTTAAGCGCTTTAGTAATCAAATCCATTTGTCTTACAGAGATAGGTTTAGGCGGATTTCCGTTAAGCATAGCACTAAATATGCCCCGATTAAGACCCGTAGCTTGTCCAAAACTATTAAAAGTGTAACCACCAAGTTTTAATTCTTTTTCAATCTCCGAGCGAATCGTGGTTGTATTTTCCATTAAAACACCCCCCGGCATATTCAGATGATTTTTGAAATCACCCTCCTCGACAAACAATTACAATATACTAGAAATTATATGAATAAACTGGATGATGGTCAACCCCTTTTTTACATCGTTTTAATATATATTGGAATTTAATGTATGTTTAATAGTCTTTACAAGAACTTAATATTATACTATTTAGGTAATACAATTACCTCCACGCTTGATCTACCTTTGTCTACACTCATACTATAGGAGTGTGGATGTCTATGGAAACAACAAAACTCATAGGAGCGAAAATCCGCCAATTTCGGACGTTGCGTGGTATTACACAAGAACAACTGGCGGAAGCATCCGATTCAACAGGCTCCTATATCGGCAAATTGGAGCGCGGTGAGGTCAATGTACAGATTAAAACTTTGGAGAAAATAGCCGAAGCGCTGGAAACAAACGTATTTGCATTTTTTGACTTCAACCCATATGAGGAGCTTCGAAGTCAGCCTTGGATATGGGAATGTGTTCATTTACTCTCCCAAAAGAATGAAGCCGATCAAAATAAAGCTTATCGGATATTGAAGGAACTGTTCACTTCCTCAGAAAGCGGGCTTACAGCAAGTAACCCCGATGAGTCCAGCGAATAACGAAAAAAATTAACTTTTTCCTGATTGGTCATGAACATAATATTTCAAAAGGGCTATGTTACTCTACCTTAGTAGTAGGTTACATAGCCCTTTTATGTTCTAAGAAGTCATCTGCTTAATGTTACACTCCACTGCTTTAATCACTTTTTCATATTCTGTCCGCTGTTCATGTGTCGAATGATCCTTATATTTCTCAAACAATAACGTGATGGACTTGATATAGTAAGCCTTATCATTTAACTGTGAGGATGCTTTGAGACTATTTAGCATACTATCTATCGCCTCAGAGTAGCTCCCTTTATTAAAATAGTAGCGACTAAGCTCAAGAAAAAAGTGAGAATAGGTCATCAGATTATAATTTGTATGATAGTAAGAAATATTTGTACGCAAGTACCTAAATTCATTAATATTTTCTGCAAAAAGGAGCAGGTGGGATACTAAATCCCCCTGCTCATTTCAGTGATGGTATTTATATAATTTTAAAATGGCGGGATCTCCCATTCTCCAAACTTGAGTGTGCCATTCATAGCCGTTTGATCAGCTAGTGAACCCCGCAGTGCTGGCTCTCCCCATCGGCGCAAATAATCGGTTGATTCACATGTTGCCGTATAACGGACGCTTGTCTTAATTAGCTGTCGGTTCGGTTCCCCAAACAAGTACGCCATTATGATACAACGTAGCTTTTGTATGATTAGCATATGAAGTCTGCGTGCCTTTATACGAGTAATCGTCACTTTCGTTATAGTTCGACCAGTCTGTTTTATGAGTACGGGTTTGAATTTCGCCCGTGCTTCCTCCAGGTGCTAACACGCCTGCATTCGAGTTGAAGCTGACTTCCAAATAATAATCAGCGCCGGTTACAGCTTTATCCATTTTAACCAGCTTACCATTCAGCTTTGAGCAGCTCAGCATCGCATAGTCGCAGTTGAATGTCTGCGCGCGGTCGCCGTCGATCGTGTAGTAGTAGCGAATTTTCAACTCGTTGATCGGTACGGAGGTTGTACCTTTGTTTAAAATTTGGAAATGTGGCTTCAAGTTATTGTCGTTCACATTTGTATCCGCTGCGCGATACTGGAGCAACAGTCCCTTTGTCGGCTGCTGAACATCCGCTTTCGGCGCTGCGCTAGCCGTGTTCGAAACCGTTTGTCCTGCATCGTTCTTCGCTACGACTTGGTAGTAGTACGTCGTGTCTGCCGTTACGGCTGTGTCGGTGTAGCTGCTTCCGTATACATCGCTCGCTACTGTGGCGAACGCGCCGTTTTCAGCCGTCGAACGCTTCACTTCATAGCTTACCGCCTTCGCCGATGCTGTCCAGCTCAGCTTTACTTTCGCCGTTTCGCCCGCTGCGTTCAGCGTGAAGCTGCCCGGTTCTGACGGCTGCTCGGTAATACCATACGTTTTTAAGTTAGTCGGGAGCTTTTCAAGCGTAATGACGTTCGGATGATTATACACTTTTTTCAGATGCTCAAGACTGTTTTGTTTGCCGTCTCTCAAGAAATCCCCATACCATGTAGCGAACCAGCTCCAATGGGCTTGATACGCCTTCATCAGATCAGGGTCCGGGATAGGTCCGTTTTCACTCATGGCAACTAACTTTTTGTCCTTGCCCAATGTAACAAGGTCTTCATATTTTGCAATTTGCGGGCTGTAGTCGCCTGCTTGCGGATAAGAGTCAAAGCTCAAAATATCCACATACTCGTCTCCCGGATACCAATCCGGAGCAACAGAATTCCAAACCCAAATCAGATTGTTCAATTTGTGCTTATTAGTCAAACGGTCGTGCATCAAAATATACAATTTTTTAACAGGCTCAGGACCTTTGGCGCCCCACCAGAACCATTTGCCTTCCGCTTCATGCAAAGGACGAAACAGGACAGGAACTTTCGCATCCTGCAACTTCTTCAATTGCCCTGCAATCACATCGATGTCGCGAATAAGCAATTTATAATCTTCGGACTCTGGATGATTCATCGCATATTCTATATCGAATGTAGTCGAATCGGCATAGAAGCCTCTCCACCATTCTTTTCCTTGCGTATCGATAAGACCTTTCGGCGCGTTCCAGTGCCATGCAAAGGTAACGATGCCCCCTTGCTTATCCCATTCAATCGCCTTTTCCGTCTCTGTGGAACTAAGACCGTGTTCCGCTCTGCTTGGCGAATAGTCAATCAGGTCAAGCGCTGCAATAGCCGGCTTCTTACCTACATTTGCTTGAAGCCAATCAATTTCGGGCATATCCTCTTGACCGGAAAGCATATTCTTCCCGTATTGATCAACCAGGTAGTTCATCAATGCTTTTGCTTCTACCGTCGCATTCGGATTGATGAGCGATTTGGTTACCGCATGCGGTGGACGGTCAGCAGCAGGCTCCAGCTTGACGTAGTCGATATCGTACCAGCCCCAGCCCGTTTCAAAACCGATCGTATTCGCCCCTGCATTCAACAGAACCTTACCACCGGAAGTTTCTTTAAAATCAGCCGATTTCCAAAGCACCAGTTCGCCAGACGCTTTGCCGTTTAAGGAGAAATTCGTGCGTTTGTCATCATAAGGAGAACGGTAGCCGATTGCAAGATTGTACAAGCCTGCCGCCTCTGCCTGGATCGTCATCGTCAGGGAATCCCCTGCATTGTGGAAATTAGTTACGTAACCAGTACCTGAGAATCCGGTCCCGCTGGATTCCACAGTTGTTCCCTTCAGCGTGCCGTCTTCGGCTTCATAGCGAACAGGACCGTCTACAGGCGTCCTCGGAACCGCTTTCAAGACATTGGATTCGCTCGTTCCCGCCTTTGTTTTTGCGGTTACTTTATAATAGTAAGAAGTGCCGTTCGTTACGTTCGTATCCGTATAAGACGTTTCGATCAAGTTGGATGCTACAGCAGTAAAAGGACCGTTTTCATACGTTGCCCGCTGTACACTGTAACCTACAACTCCGCTGGAAGCGTCCCAGGACAAATCGACTTTCCCATCGCCAGCCTCAGCTCTCAGCGCAAAGCTTTCAGGACCTTCCCCAGGTGGCACAGACGTATCATTGCCGGCAGTCAACACGATGTGATAAGCCGTCAAAGGCGGTACTGTATAGGTGAAGCGGTTGCCTGAAATTTGCGTGATTGGCGCTGCTTCCTTAATTTGCGAGCTATTTTTGTCGAAGCCCCATACTTTACCGGAACCGTAAGTCGTCTCGCCGGAAAGATCGAATTGGGCGTCGAATGCACTGTCCATGCTTTTATTCATGACAACGAGGTGCAGTTCTTTGTAGGATGCATCCGTTACGGAAGCATGCACCGAGCTATTGGCAATATCCGACGTTTGCGCATTAACGCTGATATCACCGAAAGTAGAGCTTTTTCCGTCATAATTGCGATAAAGCTTGTAAGCGGCACTAACGTAGTTGTTGGCACCATCCTTTAACTTCCAGTAGTTTGCCATATAAACGTCGTTTTTGCCCAAGATGCCCAGCACATCGGTCATAGCGATACCGCCGGAAATATCATTTTCGCCCCCGTAGCTATACTCGGTCAAAGCCAGCTTGGTTCCCGGGTAATACTTATCCACCGACTGCTTCAATCGAGGCAGTAAAGGCAAAAATTCGCTGTTCCATTGAGCGATCCAGCTATCTTCCTTGTAGGTCGGATCCCACAAAGTACGAGGCGCTTGCATTCTGGCTTTCTTCGTTTCGTCGTTGCCTACCTCATTTGTAATTCGTATGCCTCCGCCCATCGCTTCGGGATACCAGTGTACATCGAAAACATCCAGCAATCTCTTGCCTTCGGCTTGCGAGCTGAGACGCATTTGATCCAGATAATAGTCCACGAACCAACTGTAGTTTCCTTTTACAGAGTTCCAATCAGGTGCAGTTTGAAGATCTGTATAGGCGCCAAAACCGTAAAGAACCGGCCCAAAAATCTCCGCACCCGCGTCAACCGCTTTAACAGCTTTCGATAAACTTACCGACCGATCTACCAATTCTTTCGCTCCGACTTTTTCACCATGAATGCGCGGATGCGTATGCGACCAGAGAGCGGGTTCATTGTCGAGCGCATATCCTTTCACACCCGTCTTTGTTGAAGCAGCGCCGTACTTTTTCACTAAAAAGTTGACGAATTCATCTGCATAAACCTGATTGTCATTCAGATCAGGCTGCAGTTGAAACGGCGCATTTTTGGCGTTTACGACCTGATTCCAACGAGCGGAAGGGGCCTGTTCGCTTTCCTGCACACTTCCGTTTCCATCCTTGGCCACATAACCGGCCATCGGCAGCGTGACTAAAGAATAAGTGCCAAGCTTCAGCGATTGATCATGAAACGAAGTTGTCACCGCTCCCGGCTTTTCACATTCGGCTTTTGTCAGACCGCCATTGTTGCATAAATAGTTATCGCTGGATTGCTGCCAATCGCTTCCTGCATTGGACATGTTGTTTTCCCAATTGTAGCCGGTCATTCGATTGCCACCAAGTCTTCTGGCAGCCAGATTTTCATCGCCTGCCAAATCCTGATTCGTACCGTATATATAAGGACTAATAGGCTTACGATCCTTGGATGTATCGACTTTAATGGTAACGGTCTTTGCCGTTTGACCGTGAACTACAGTTGGAGCCGGTAGAGCCCCCCCTACTATAATCGTGCATGCCATGACGACAGGCAGCCATTTGGAACGCTTGGACAAAATACTACTGCTACTATTTTTCACCTTCATGCCGCTTTCCTCCTTTAAATTTGAAAAGAGCGGCACCCATACGAGTGCCGCTCCGTCAGGCTTTAAGGCTCCTAACCCCAAACGAGTTTATCGTTCTGGTACAGCGTCACCTTACTCTAATCTGCAAACTAATTTTTTGTAGGATCGTAGGAGTATTCATCTGCCACATTGTAGTTCGTCCACTCGTTTTTGTTGATACACGCTTGAATTTCGCCAGTCGAAGCTCCAAGTATCCGGTTGACTACACTCTCCTCTCCGTCCGAAATCCAGAATTGGCCCGGATCTACAAGTGTTGCAACAGCCGTATTCACACCGCACATGATGGGTTTGCCGTTTGCATCAAGGTAATACCGTTACCGGCTTCTTGTTGACAAATGTGTAATAGTACAGCTCTGCTATACGTTCTACCGACCAAGCCTGCATATCGAACCATTTGTTGGACGGAAGGTCCATATCCAAAGATTATTCTATATAGCCATATAGTAGAACATGAATTCGCTGCAAAGTTGTTCTAGCTACTATTTCTCTCCCTAGATATAGAGCTTAAGAACGATATATGTTTAACAGAAATAAACTCACACACATTTGAATTGCCTGAGGAAAAACAAGCTTGGGTATTTACCTATGGATTGCGATATTGGTGTAGAAGAATCACATTTTCCTTTATCAGTAGCAGCTATTTACTGGAGGGAAATGGAACCTTCATTGCCTTCCAATGCTTTTACGAATACTTAAACCGTTTTCAATATTTTCATCATTCTTCTTCAATCTATTCAGAAACTCTTGTTGATTCACACCCATCTCCCCTACCGTACCTTGTCCTTTTGAATAAGCTTATAATAGATGCGTGCAGGCTCTGACTCTCCAGTGGATAAAATGTATTCTGCCAAGGGGGCGCACAGCTTTTGAAGATAGAAGGAGTATAGCAGTTCCGCCGTGTCAAAATGAATTTTCAACACCTGTCTCATCAGTCCTTCAAATTTGGGATAATCCAGTTCCTCCGGGGTGATATCAAACGGGTATTCAGGAAAGGTTTTTTTCTGAATTTCGATAAATTGCTCTCTAAGCTTTGGTTGGTTGCCTGATCGGGCAGCCGAGAAATTCATCATAAAAAACGATATAAAATCTGTCTCACGATCACTTAATTCATAATACTCACACCAACGCATGAACATCAGCGGTTTTACCATATATAAATCTCCTTTAACAAAAGTTCAGATTTATCGTTGAATCGCACAAAATCTAACAGGTTCCAGCATATGTAATATATAGGTTAAGTCCCATTTTAAAATATGATTCCTTAAACAAATTTTGCATTTTAACATATCCCTATATCTCCGGAAAGAACTCTCCAGATCTACTTCATCCGAAGAGTTCTCCGTATCTACCTCAAACTCAAACCTTACTTGAGCTTATTTTCTCCGATTGGAATTTTCATTTCCAGTTCAGGCAGGTATGTTCTTTTCGAATTTCCTTGTTCATCGTATACAGGTTTGCCTCCCGGCCCGGTTACATTAAAATAGGGTTTAATGGTGATGAATTTCGGTGTTTTTTTAAAGGGAGCTACGAGGATTTGGTGAATACCTGTCCTTGTTTTAGTTCCGGGACGTCCTCCTGAATCCCCAGTAACCCATTGTTGTTCCTGCCCCTCATCATCCAAAACCGCGTAACCCAGTGTATTCATAGCCAGTCCATACCCGTATGCCTCACTCCCATACGTAGTCGGGCCAGAGCTTATGTAATGGGTCTTGGTCACGATCATGGTAGACATCGGTGTCATCTCTAATTTTTCCACAACCAAACGGGTAAAATCATTAGATTTCTCCATTCGAGGCGTGAGCACCAAGTTTTTAGAAGGAATCTTTTGTACAGGTAATTCAAGCTTAAAGGGCTGTTTTATTCCTGTAATTTGTATTTCTGCCGTTAGTTTAAATTGGTCAGGAAGTCCTTTGCCTGTCGAGTACATTCTCTCCAAATCAGTATAATAAATGATGACGGAACCTGATGTGCCTCCAGAGTTAGTAATTAGCGAAGGACCATCAAATTGAAATGGTTTGCCATTGCACCATAACGTAATATCTTCAATTCGTTCATGCAGCGTTGTGCCCAAGTCCTCCCGGTTACTTTCCAGTGTCAAAGCCATACGCACACCGTCATAAGCAACTTGCGAGATACGGAGCTGGGTTCCGTTATGAGTGCTGCTGGCCGCCATTTTTGTTACAAGACCTGCTTCTTCGGCCTTCTGAAGTCCCAAGTCACCCGCTCGCATAAATGCACTCCCGCCTGCTGTTGAAATCCCCCAGTTACCAGCCAATTGCAAGACACTGTACCTCATTCTCGATATTCAAAGGAGTCCTCCTTTCAAGTTGCCTATCTATTAGATCATTTGAAAGGGCCATGCGTTACAATTTTCTTCCAAAACGCTCAACAAAAAAGACCTTTTCAACATCTTAATGACGCTGACCAGGTCTTCTCATGGAAATCCGTATCTTCACATTCGTATCTATTCTAATCCTCTACATAGCTGACCGATTACAGGCTGCAAGTGAAAACATAGGCGGGCGGGACGTTGTAATGTACCTTTTTGATTTGGATGTCACCAAAGAAAGTACGAAAAAAATTGTGTTTTACCTTACTGTACTGGAACGTAATAAATTTGCCCTCCTGACCCAATACTTCGGCCGTTTGTCCCAAAATCAGGCTGGATAAAGCGGCTGGTAAACTGGTAAAAGGGAGTCCTGATACGACGTAATCCACTTTTGATACATGATACTGTTTCATATACCGGGCTACATGCTCGGCCGATCCATGAATGACGTGTACTTGCTCCAAGTGCCCGTACTTGCTTTGCAATGTTTTGTAAAACGATTCATTGGCCTCAATCACTAGCAGTAGTGTATCCGGGCGCTTGTTCTTAATCAGTTCTTGCGTAAACACACCGGTACCTGCACCGTACTCAATGATGCACGATGCTTGGTCAAAAAAAATCGGTGTGGCAATTTGCTTGGCCAACTGTCTTGAGCTTGGTATGATAGCACCTACGCTACGTGGATGCCTGATGTACTCTCGAATAAAGTGAATCGCATTCATCTTTCCCTCTCCCTGCTTGACACACATAATAGGCATTCGGTTCATCAAGATATCGCATTACATATTCATTGTATCTCGATCATAATAGTCATTTCAAGCAGGCTACTGTCTGAATATAAAAAGAGGACAGCCTTATTCAAATCTAGCCAAATAGAACTGCCCTCTTGCTGTACTCTTTATTTTTCTATCGTGTCCAAACTTGGACTCTCCGTCTTGGATGCCTGTCCACCTTTACGCCGCCGTGCGCCCAAGCGCATAGCAATAATCCGGTAGATCGAGGCAGGATGTATGGATACGGCCCAATTCGCGTCCGCATCCGGTGCAAGCACGACTCCTAACTGATGGTGATCGCCATCATACATGCCGCGCTGCACAAACTTGCTCTCACCTTGAAGATTGCGTACCTCCAGCTTGCAAAAAGCGGAGTTGATCCGCAAGGCTTGGTGCAGCTCGTTACGACTGTTCACGACGACGCTGTTCACGCGGTAAATGGCCTCGCCGGGCAGAATGCCCATCGCCGTCGCCGGACTATCCGGCAGCACAGCCAGTACACGCAGCCCTTGCTCCGGATGAACAAACATAGGGCTGAGGCGGCTCTCCTCCATGTTGCCGTACCAGATCAGCGCCTCATGGGCCAGGAAGGAGAACAACGCTGCCACCAGCGCCAGCGGACTCCACCACGCCGCCAGCAGGCCTAGCAGGAGCAAGGCTACGCTGTAGAGAAGCAGGCGGTTAGACGTTAGCACCGCCTTCTGGCGTGGCAATTGGCCTAATGTCACGCTGCTGAAGCCCATTAGGACAGGCAAGGCTGCCAGCATATATCCGGATCCATCACCAAACAGCGGCGTCCACGGAAGCGTAAAACCTCCCTGAACAGGAACCAGAAGCATCAACGGAATGGGCCAGAGGTCTTCCATTCGATAGCCTCCGACCAGCCTTCCCCGCTTGCCCTCCACGAACAGTGGCGTTGCGGCTTTTCCTCCCTGCCAGCGAACCAACAGCGCCTCAGCCACATGCAGCACAGCAACCAGCACCAGCAACGCCGGAATATCTAATCCACGGATGGCTGCCACCGATGCTCCAAGCGCTCCCACAGGCTGCCAGCCTTCTGCCACGTTCAAAGCAAACTGGGCTACACCCAGCAGGCCCACCGAATAGGCCAGGCACAGGTAACGCACGCGTACCAGCATAAGCAGCAATGTGGTCACCCACAGGCAAACGATAGAAGCCGAGGTCAGATGGATACTTACGAACATTCCCAGAGCGGACAGGGCCAGCCCCGCGATTAGACCACTCCAGACCACACGCCACGTCTCACCCGCCCAATTATGCAGCTTGGTATGAAAGAGCTTGCGCTCCAGCAGCATTTGCCGACGATAGCCAAGCGCGACAATGAGTATCGAGATATAGTAAAACGGCTGCAAAAGCAGGTACAAGCAAGCATTTAGAACGCTCCATCCCCATTGTAAAGCCCATTCCAAGTTCATTCACACTCCTTATGCCCCTGGCCCGCTGTTTAGCGGATCACGTACATTTCATATCCATTTATTCTATATGAAATTGCCAACGTAGGGAAGACAATCCGGCAGACTGCAAATAAATCCCAAAATAAAAGGAGGCTGTTTCCAGCCCCCTTTGTTGTAGCCCTTATTATTATTTCGCTGCGCTCGTCTTCATTTCCTTCCGAATCTCTTCAATCCCCTGCTTGAGTTGATTGTCGTTTTTCGGATCACGGATTTTTTCGATCAGCTTGGCTTCCATCGCCGCCGCTGTCTTCGCATCAATCACACCGTTAGCCGTCAGCTTCGCCTGTTTTTGAAAAGCAAGAACGGAGCTTTCCGTCACTTTATCAAAATAGCCGTCTTCGCGACCCGGCTTGTAGCCCAAGCCTTGCAGAATGATTTGCGCATTTTTCACATCGCCGCTATTCATATTGTATTTCAACGGCTTTTCCTTGTTGAGTGGCGCTGCTGTGAAGAATTCAGGCTGATCCACCGCAATATTCGGTTTAATGCCTTTTTTGTGAATCCACGTTCCATTTGGCGTCAGCCATTTGGCAATCGTGATTTTGAGCAGACTACCGTCGCCCATTTGCTTGTCATAGCTGGTTTGTACAGTACCTTTACCAAAGGAATTTTCCCCGATCAATACTGCGCCAGCCGATTGCTGGAGAGCTCCTGCCAGAATTTCGGACGCGCTTGCGCTACCTTTATTCATGAGCAGTGTCACCGGATATTTCTTGTTTGATCCTTTGGATTTCTCTTCTTCGCGCTTCTGATTTTTGTCTTCCACCTGTACAATCGTTTTGCCAGCAGGTACAAATTGCTGTGCAATATCAATCACGACGGAAAGCACGCCGCCCGGGTTATTACGCACGTCGATGACGAGTCCTTTAAGCCCTTGTTTTTCCAGCTTTGCGAGTTCTTCTTTGAAACGATCTGCTGTATTCAAGGAGAACTGGGTAATCGTGATTACACCTACACCGCCGCTTTCCATATGAGCCGTCACGGTTTCCATATCAATGCTGTCACGGGTAATGGTGTATTCCAACGGATCAGGAGAGCCGCTACGCTGGATTTTAACCTTGGCCTGACTGCCTTTAGGTCCACGTATTTTGGAAACGGCCTTGTTCAGATCCAATCCGTCTAGCGTTTCACCGTTAACGGACAAAATAATGTCCTTGGAGCGCAGTCCTGCCTTCTCAGCCGGAGAGCCTTTAATTGGCGTTACCACGACCACTTTTCCGTTTTCTGCCGCTACCTCGGCCCCGATTCCGGTAAAGGAGCCTTCAATGGACTGTTCAAACTGCTGTGCTGTTTCTTTGCCCATGTAAGAGGAATATGGGTCGTCGAGCGATTCCATCATACCGTTGATGGCTCCGTCCACCAGCTTGGTACGGTCGACGTTCTGATAATATTGCCCCTGGATCAGATCCATCGCTGTCTCGATTTTACGGATATCACTTCTGGAGGTGGAACTGCTACCTGTCACACTCGCCAGCAGTCCTTCGCCCAGAGCGCTGTTTCCCACTGTCGTCGCTCCAGTATAAGCAAAAGTGAGCAGACTGCCGCCTAGCAGCCCGATCACCATCAAGAGTACCGCTGTACTTTTTTTCAACATCTAATCGTCCACCGCCTTCTATTTATCTTGGTTCCTATCCTCACAACGCATAACCATCCACGCAGTATACGTCTAGCTTGTACGGAATATGTTAATTGTATCCTACTCCGTGTCTCAATGCACCTGTTCTGCACCGGGAATACAGCTATTAAAGCAAAGCCCTATTTACAACCGAATTGGTTACAAATAGGGCTTACCTTATCTACTATAAATAGTTCATCGGATTTACGGGTTTGTTATTCTCGCGCACCTCAAAATGACAGTGAGGTCCCGTGGAATTGCCCGTCGAACCAACTTCTGCAATTTTTTGACCGCGTTTCACAGTCTGTCCTGTACGCACCACCGTACCACCATTGCGAATATGTCCGTACAGGGTCCATAGCCCGTCTCCATGGTCAATCACAACCGTGTTTCCATAGCCACTCCACCACTCCGCAACAATGACAACACCGTCTTCTGCTGCATGAATATCGGTTCCCTGCGGAGCCGCCATATCAATGCCTGTGTGGCCTTTAAGCTTGCCGGTAATCGGATGTACCCGCATGCCAAAAGTAGATGAGAGTCGGTAATGGGATACAGGTAAAGCCAATGTGCCTGATCCGCCCGTATACGTACTGGCTGCCGCATGGCTGGAATTCGAGCCGGCGCCTGAAGAAGAAGCATATCGCTTGGCTTCAGCAGCACGTGCAGCCGCTCTAGCGCGTGCTGCTTTGGCAGCCTGCTCCGCTCTGAGCTTGTTTTTCTGCTGCACCAGACCCACACGTTTGTTAGCAAGGGCTACCAGCATATCATTTTGCTCTTCGCTGATTTCATCTGACTCAGCAATATCATGATCGTAATTGGCAATCAGTCTTTGCTTCTCTTTTTCCTTCGAATTCAGTTCTACTTTGGCGTCCTGCTTGAGCGCATACAGCTTCTTGGCATTTTTATATTCTGTGTCGAGCTGCTTCTTCTTGCTTACGACCAGAGCCTTGTCCTTTTTATGCTCGTCCAACAGGATTTGATCCTGCTCCACGATCGTTTTCAGGGAATCCACCCGGCTGAGGAAATCGCTAAAGCTGGCCGAAGACATAAGCACGTCCATATACGAGACCGTTCCGTCCGTATACATCAAGCGCACACGGGTTTCCAGCATCTTTTCACGTGCCTGAATGCGGTCAATGGCTTCAGATAAATCTTTTTTGGTTGCACGCAGATTATCTTCGGTTTGATCAATCTGAACCGCTACACGAGTCAACTGGTCGCTGACACTGTTAATCTGGTCGAGTACAATTTTCAGGTTTTGCACGGTTTTATTTTTGTAATGTTGGGCATACTGTTTATCTTGAGCCGCCTTTTCCTGCTGTTGCTTGGCAGATTGGGCCTGCTTTTCCAATTGATTCAGTTGCGAATTGATTTCATGCATGCTTTTGGCATATCCGTCAGAAGGCTGGATTAGCAATGCGGCTACCAGGGTAGCGGCCAACACAGATCCTGTTTTTTTCAACTTGCACTCCCCATCCTTTATCGCAAAATAACACCGGCTTCCCCGTTCTAAAGAATACCGACTATGACGTCCACCAATGAATCTTTATACTTTCAAGAACTTGCGCATGGATAGGGTACTGCCTACAATCCCGACAAGCATCCCCAAAATGATAAGCAAGGCACTCAATTGAATCCAAACGCCCTGAAGCGGCATAAGCTTCAACATATTCAGTGCAATATCGCCTTGAATGGCTGTAAGCAAACGCTGATAACCAGCAAACAAAATACCTACCGTAATCACAGAACCCATCAGGCCAATAAGCGCACCTTCAATAAAAAACGGCCATCGTATAAAAAAGTTGGTCGCACCAACCAGTTTCATAATGCCAATCTCTCTGCGTCGTGCCAAAATGGTCACGCGGATCGTATTCGAAATCAGGAACATGGACATAAGTCCCAATCCAGCTACGAATATAAAGCCCACATTACGGATGAGCTTGGTAATGGTGAAGAGCGTCTCCACGGTACCTTTTCCGTAACGGACCTTTAAAATCGGTTTCTCCGGATGTATCGTGTTCAGCTTCTCAATCTTCTCAGCCACAAATGGGACCGTCGTCGGTTCAATGACCTCTACAACGATTTTGTCTGGAAGCGGATTGCTGTCCTTATCAAAACCTTCCAGCAGCTCCTTGCCGCTGTCTCCCAAATCTTTTCGCAACTCCTCCAAGCCTTGAGCTTTGGTGATAAAGGTGGTTTTGCTAATTTCCGGCATCGCCGCGATTTCCTTTTGCAGCGTTTCACGCATGTTTTGTTCTACATTCAGCTCCAAAAATACGTTAACCTCCACCTGGCTATCCGCCTGATCAGCCAAGGAGTTGACGTTAAGCACCAGCATAATAAACACACCCAGTATAAGCAGTGACACAACAATCGAGGTGACGGATGCCACGGACATCCAGCCATTGCGGAATATGTTTTTGAAGCCTTCCCGCAGATGACGCAAGAAGGTATTAAAAGTCATATCCGTACTCCCCTCTCACCTGATCCCTTACGATGTTGCCATTTTCGATGGCAATGACGCGTTTACGCATGGAATTTACGATGTCCTTATTGTGTGTCGCCATAACAATGGTCGTGCCGCGAAAATTAATTTCGTCCAGCAACTGCATGATCTCCCACGATGTTTCGGGGTCCAAATTACCTGTGGGTTCATCGGCAATGATCACGGACGGATTGTTGACAATAGCCCGTGCAATAGCTACGCGCTGCTGCTCCCCACCGGAAAGCTGGGCAGGCTCGCGATTCATTTTCGTTTTCAAGCCAACCAATTCGAGCACTTCCGGCACCCGTTTGCGAATCAGCTTCTTGGGAGCCTCAATGACTTCCATCGCAAAAGCGACATTCTCATAGGCCGTCAAACGCGGCAAAAGCCGGAAATCCTGAAAAATGACTCCGATGTTACGACGAACGTAGGGAATTTTACGCTGCTTGAGCTTCCCGATATTAAATCCATTAACTGAAATTTGCCCCTTGGTCGGTACTTCTTCTCTATAAATAAGCTTCATAAAAGTCGATTTACCCGCCCCGGACGGGCCGACTACGTATACGAATTCATTACGGTCAATTTTGACCGATACTCCCTGAAGTGCGTGGGTTCCATTAGTATAGGTCTTCCACACATCCTGCATTTCAATCACTCGATCACTTCCCGCTGCTTAATCATATTACGTATAACTTAATATCCATTCGACATATTCCATGCATTTCCTTTAAAAAGTCCTGTATTTCATCATACCGTTTATCATTGTAACAAATTTGTTACCTAAATAGTACCGAAAGTTTTCTGCTTTTGGCACATATATATGAATATTATGGCACATGAACACGCTGCCAAGCTTACGAGACAGGAGACAGCCGCATTATGAAAAAAATTCATTTATCCTTCATCTGGATATGGACTGTAATTCTGGCGTTGGCCATGTTGTGGGGAGGACTGCATCTGTACGCCGACAGGCAAACGCTGCCGAAAGGCGTAACAGTCGGAGGAGTCAATGTGGGAACCATGAATAAAACAGCCGCGCTTCGACTGCTGGACACGAAACTAAATGCATTGAAGCAACGCCCCCTAATCCTGACGGACAGCGACAGTAGCGCGCAGGATATCAAGCTTACGCTCGGGGAAGCGGGTATCCACTATGAAACGAAGGCATTCCGTGATGCCGTGAACGCGCTCGGCTCGGAGCATCTTTGGACTCGCGCGCTGACGCGGTTTTCCTTTGGAAAAGAATGGACCGTCACACCTTCCCGGCAAGAGTCGGCCTTGCAGGCCAGGCTGGGAGCCGATTGGGAGGAACAACGATACGGCAAACCTGTCAATGCCACGCGCCAGATCGACGGGGACGATCAGGTTCGCTATATTCCGGGCCGCTCTGCCAGTCGCCTGGATTGGTCCAAACTGGGCGTAGCGCTCGATAAGGCGCTGCCCAAGGATTTTACTGCTTCCGGGGAGCCAGTGCGGGTGGAGTTGCCGTTTCGTCAACTAGAGCCGGAAATTTCGGTGGACGGTCTGCGAAGCGAAGGGATTGAGCGCAAAATCGTCCAGTTTTCCACCAGCCTTGGCAGCAGCTCGGAAGGACGTGTGTACAACGTCAATTCAGCGGCAAGCACCGTTGACGGTTTGATTCTCAAGCCGGGCGAGATATTCGATTACGGCCAAATCATTGCCAAGGCTGAGCGCACACACGGCTTTCGTGAAGCCCCGGTGATCGTGAATGGACAATTGGAACCGGGCATCGGCGGCGGGATTTGTCAGGTATCCAGCACCGTCTACAATGCGGCGCTGCGAGTCGGTCTGGACATTGTTGAGCGCCGCAACCATTCCATGCCGGTCAGCTATTTGCCCAAAGGGCAGGATGCGACTTTTGCTACGGGGTCCATCAATTTTCGCTTCAAAAACAATACCGGCAAGCATTTGCTCCTTCATGCCGCTGTCCAAAACCGGACGCTGACCGTCAAATTTTTCGGCACCTTCCCGTCCAATGTGTCCTATGAGCTGGAATCGCGTACGGTTCGTGTATTACCCATTCCAGAGAAGACAATCCGTAATGACTCACTTTCCCCCGGCTTCTATCAGGTACTTCGGCAGGGCAAGGCAGGATACGTGGTGGAAACGTACCGAATGAAGATCGTGGATGGCAAGACCGTTGAACGCACCCGAATCAGCCGTGATACCTACCGTGCGCAGCAGCGCATTGTGGCTGTTCGCGGCGGAAGCGCATCGCCTGAGTCGCAGACACGCGAACAGCAGGAGCCTATTGTAGAAGATGGCATAAGTGAATAAACTTCGCATAGCATCATAGCAAAAATCCCCCTTCGACTACCGCCTGGATGGGTACCAGCGGAGTTAAAGGGGGATTTCAAGTGACAGGATGGCCTTACTCGCTGCGTTTGCCTGAAACAGAAATTTCTACAGGCGAACTTTCGTTACCGTCGGCATCCACAGCTTTGATAATCAGTCTAACAGTGGCTTTTTGAGTAAGCACGTTAATGCTGAACGTGCCGTCGTCCTTGGCTACTGCACTACCGATTGGCAAATCATTGGAATAGGCGGTTACTGTGGAACCTGCTTTAGCTGTCCCTGTGATCGTACCTTCGCCGTCATACACTTCGTTTACTTTAAGTGTATCACTGGTAGCTACCGCATCAGTGTTTGTATCTGTAGTTGTATCGGTGCTTGTATCTGTTGTTGTGGAGCTGTCCGTAGTATCCGTAGTCGTATTAGTGCTGTTATTCGTTGTGCTGTCAGTGCTGGTACTGCTATCTTCTGTTTCGCTTCCAGAAGAAGTAGACGTGTTACCATACGTCGAATCCGTAACGTTACTGTATGTGGAATCTGTTACCGTTCCGCCAGGAGTCGATGTAAGATTATCAACCGCGCTCAGGTTGTAACCGGAAGCTGCATCCAGAATGGCAACCGCTTCTGCACGTGTCAGCGACTTCAATGGCTGGAATTTACCATCAGGATAACCATTGATAATTTTTTGCTCCGCAGCGGCAGCTACACTTTTCTTCGCCCATGATCCGATTTTGTCGGAGTCTATGAACTTGGTGACATCTGCCGCGTTACCTGCTGTCAGTCCAATGGCTTTGCCCACAATAGCCGCTGCTTCCTGACGTGTTACTTTCCCATTCGGTTTGAGCTTGTTATCTGCATAGCCGCTTATGTAACCTGCATTCACGGCATTTGTCAGTTCATTGTATGCCCAGTGCGAAGCTGGTACATCTTTGAATGTTCTGTTTCCATTACCGTTTACCTGAACACTGTCCGCATACGTTACGTCCGTCACGGCTGGAGTATCCTGCGTGAACGTACCGAGACTACGGTTCAAGAGAACGATAAATTCTGCACGTGTGATGGCTTCATCCGTTTTCACCGCACCGTCTAATTTTCCTGTAGCCGACCAACGTTGTACTTGGTCTCCTGCCCAATGACCGCTTGTATTCTGAGGGGCGGCTGCTGCTGCGCTGAATGCGCTAAGAATAAGACCTGTGCTCAATACACCAGTAATCGTGTTTCTGAACTTATTTCCCATACTCTGAATTCCTCCTTTGATTGGCTTCACCATTCTTTTTTAAACACTTTACCAGAAATCAAACCCAAATAACCCCCAAATTAAAAAAATCGTCCCATATAACCATAACCCGTCCTTATGTAGGATACATGAGACTCGGGACTTAATGCCTAGTTATTTACTTGGATATGTATATTTGGACAGGCTACGTTATACTGAATAAATCATCAGTCGTATACTAGATCACTGTAATAAGGTCACAAAATCCCTAGTAAAAGAGGTTTTTCTATGGCTCTTATCCAATGTCAATTTTATTCAGAAATCCTTGGCTTGAACACATCCATGCATGTTATTCTCCCTCAGGAAACCCGTTCGCAGATAGGACTGGAGGGCAAGCAAGGAACCGGGCCACACCCTACACTGTATTTGCTGCACGGCCTGTCGGACGATGATTCGATCTGGTTACGCAGAACCTCCATTGAACGCTACGTTGCTTCACTGGGCATTGCTGTTGTAATGCCACAGGTACACCGGAGTTTTTATGCGGATATGGAGCAGGGAGGGGCATATGGAACCTTTATCAGTGAAGAACTGCCAGCTTTGGCACGCTCCTTCTTTCCCTTGTCCGCTAAGCGGGAAGACAATTTTGTTGCCGGTCTTTCCATGGGCGGGTACGGCGCCTTCAAACTGGCACTCCAGCATCCAGAGCGCTTTGCGGCCGCGGCCAGTCTCTCGGGGGTGATGGATTTACATGCGGCACGCATCGACCCTATACATAAAGCGATGAGTTCGGCGGAATGGAGTCACATTTTTGGTCCAGATGAAATACGCGGAACAGATCATGACTTGCTGGAGCTGCTACAACGTCATGCTCCCTTGGGGACTTCACTCCCTCGGCTCTACCAATGCTGTGGTACGGAGGATTTTCTGTATGAGGGAAACCAGACTTTTCGACAAGCGTGCGTTACTGCCGGGATTCCACTGACCTACGAAGAGGGTCCAGGGACTCATGAATGGGGATACTGGGACGCGAAAATTCAGGATGTACTCGCTTGGCTACCGCTCAAGGGGCGGTAAATAGGTGTAAAAAAATACCCGCAGCTTCCCTCGCCGTATCATGGCGAAGTGGTTAAGCTGTGGGTATTCGTTATGAAGCAATATGCTAACCAATTCATGGTCCTGCCACACATCAAGGAGCTGTCGTCGTAGCCGTAGATGGAGATTCGGATTGTGACTTGGGTAGCACTTTGTACAAGCGCCATTCCCCGTTAAACTCGCGTTCGAGCTGAACCCAGGGTGCTCCTTTTTCATACAAATTCGGATACACCATGTTGATTTTACTCAGTGGCATGCCCGACTTGATCTGAGGTACAAGGATATAATCCACATGACTTTCCTGCGGAAAACTTAATGCCCTATTAAACGTATAATCACTTGTGATCAGGAAGCGCTTCGGGTACTGGCTATACACGATCATGGTGTAGGCTGAGGCCGAATCGGTCATAATGGTTGACTTGGGCAAATGCTCATCCAGCCAGACCGCAATTTTCCGGTCCGATACCTGTCTCACATAGTTCACATTACCTGTTCGTGTGAGGAAGCTGTTCTCATCCGGCGCGATATCCGGGCGAGTCAGTGCATAGGAAAGTAATCCGGCCGTAAGCACCAGACTGGCGGACACCAGACCAAAGGCCGCCCGCCGCGCTCTACCCTGGAGCTGACTCAGCTCATACGGCAGCCAGGCGACGGTAATCGGAAACACATACATAAAATAGCGAAACCATCCATATGAAGATTGCTTCATCATGAGTAAAAATTGTAAACCCGGCACAGACAGGAACAATAGTAAAATAATCAGCGTGCCCCACCGCAACAACCGCCCGCTTATCAGGCGAATGAGCAGAATAGCAAACAACGGCACAGAATACCAGAGGGTTTTGGAAGCGATAAATTTCAAAGCAACCAACGGATGATTAAAGATTTCCACGAATTTATCATCATTTAGCAGCTCTGCCGATTGCGCTGTGTTGGAATACTCCGAATTGAGGAAATAAAAGGCATTTCCCATAATGAGGTAGTTAAAGAAAATCCACAGCAGACCGGAAAAGACAACAGGCAGCAGGAGAAGCAGCCAAGTCGCCTCGACCTTATGTAGCTTTTCCCGAAAAGGCAGCTCACGTCTGCCCATGTTCCGGTGAAGAAACAGAATGGCCACGACCACGCCGCCTGCCATCGCCACCCCCAGAGGGACTGCTTCATATCGAGTCCAGAACGCCATGGCAAGCGCTAACCCGGATACGATCAGACTCGCCGTCATGCGGTCCTTGAGCCACAGCGCAAATTCAATCACTGTCATCATAATAAAATATATGTATAACGAATCGCTCAGTCCGTTAGCACCGAATAGTAAAATAAACGGATTCAGCGCATAGAGCAGCGCCAGTATCAAGCTCATTCCCGAGCCAAGCCCTGTTCTGACACCTGCCCGATACAGCAGCACACCTGTCAAAGCGGCAAAGGTAGCACTCAGAATGACAGCCGCCAATCCGTAGGATGCTAATGCTGGAAATAACGGATATAGCAGTAATATCACCATTTCCAAAAGACTGGGCAACGGATTCCAGATGAATCCGATGGCACCCAAATGCGGATCACGGCTATACAGCACATAAAATGCATTGGCTACGCGACTGAGCGCGTCTGTATGCATATATCCCAGAACGTAGCTGAAATAGATGCCTGCGGACAGCTCCAACGCAAGTATAAACACAAACAGACCTATAACCATCCATCTGTTTGCAGACCATTTGCGAAAGGACATTCCTCTCGTTCCCCCTCAAACTTGTTGTAGCAATACGGTTGGAATCCTAATTCCCTCCTACAGCCGGATCAACCCAACCGCGACTACTCTGCTGCCTGAAATACAATTATTATGGCTCTATATCATGTTCCACTTTGTACAACCGCCACTGTCCACTAAAATCACGTATCAGGGAAGCCCACGGAGCGCCCTTTTCAAACAGATCGGGATAGCTTCGGTTTACCTGATCCAGTGGAACCCCTTCCACCATGCGCGTTACCAGAACATAATCCACCTTGGAAGCAGGCAGATCCGTTAAGGATTTTCCAAAATCATAGTCGCTCGTAATCATAAATTTCTTTGGAATCATGCTGCTCAAAATAATTGGATAAGCCGCATAGGAATCTGTCAAAATGAGAGACGAACTATAATGCTCATCCAGCCACGGCGCAATTTTTCGTTCAATTAATTGCCGGTCATAGCTTTCATTTCCACTATGCGTCAGGTAGCTGTGTTCATCTGCCGCAATAGCGGGATTGCTGAGCGCATAGGACAACAAGCCTGCTGTAATCAGCATCCCGGCTGTCACCATAGACACTCCGACTCCCCGCATTTTCCCCTTCAATAAACTTAGCTCATATGGCACCCAGGCGATTGTAATCGGGAACACGTACATAAAGTACCGAAACCAGCCGAAAGAAGACTGCTTGAGCATCAGCAAAAATTGAAGACCGGGTACGGATAGGAAGATTGCCAGCAGTGTTAATGTGCTCCAACTGAACAGACGCTTGTCCAATAAACGTACGAGCAAAATTGCAATCAGCGGGGCCACATACCATGAAGTACGTTGCCCGATAAATTGCAGCATCAGCGCAGGATGGGCAAACATCGCCGCAAAACGCTGATCCTCCAGCAAAGCCGCCGATTGGGTGGCATTGGAATATTCCGAACGTAAAAAATAAAGCGGGTCCCCCATAATAATCCAGTTAAAAAAGATCCAGAGCAGACCAGAAAAGATGATCGGCAGCAATAACAACAGCCAGGTCGCTTCCACCTTGTACAGACGCTCACGGATGGATAATCCCTTTGTATTCGTGTCTTTGGCGATGCGCCGCCGATGTAGAAAAAGAACCGTCAGCAGTACCCCAAAAGCCATCCCCATACCGAGCGGAACCGCTTCATAGCGCACCCAGAAGGCCAAAGCGAGAGCAAAGCCTGACACAATCAAGTGTGCCGCCTTGCGATCCTTCAACCACATACAGAATCGGGTCACCGTCAGAAGAATAAAGAAGATATACGGCGAATCGCTCAGCCCGTTGAAGCCGAACAAAAACATGAACGGATTCAGCGAAAATAACAGCGCAATCAGCAGACTGATTCCACCGTGAAGCCCCAGTTGTTTTCCGGTTCCGTACAATAGTGCCGCACTGGCCCCTGCGAACAGGCTGCTTATAATCACGGCCGCCAGCCCGTGAGAAGCGAGCACCGGAAATAATGGATAGAACAACAGCACGATCAGCTCCATCAGGCTGGGCAACGGATTCCATACGAACCCGATAGCCCCCAGATGAGGATCACGGCTGTATAGCACATAAAAGGCGTTAGCGACCCGACTGAGCGCATCGGTGTGCATATAGCCGAGATGCCAGGCAAAATAAATACCCACCGCCAGTTCAAGCGCAGTAACGCAAGCGAACAAAGTTAACATTTTTCCGTGTTTTCTCAAAATCATGAAGTCTCTTTCTGACGCTGTTGTGGAACGGAGAAGATCCAATAGCGATTCCAGATATAATTATGAACGGGCACGATGATGGTGGTCAGTACCTCACCAATCAGATACGACCAGCCGATCCAATGAATGGTTGCGTACATAAGACCTGCATTCAAGAGCAGGCCACAGGAGCAAACCAACAAATATTTAAGAAACTGGGTGCGACTCCCCTCGCCGGTGGGCTCGAACGTCCAGTTGCGATTCAGCACATACGAGACGAGCAGCGTCACCACAAATCCTATCGTCGTAGCTGTTACCGCAGGCACCTTGAACAGCTCTACCAGCAGCACAAGTACACCGACATGGATACCTGTACCCAGCAGCCCCACTATGCCATATTTAATGATTGGATACTTTAGATATGAACGTCTGATCATGTTGATTAAACTCCCTGTCCACCCACAATCGGTCAGCGTTCGCCCGTTTGTCTGCAATCAGATAACGAGGTCTGGCTTTGACTTCGTGATATATGGCGGCGATATATTCTCCTACCACTCCGATGGACAGCATCAATACACTGCCGATAATCAAGAGCAGCAAAATAACAGTTGTAAAACCGGTCACAGCGGTACCCGTTAATTTGTGCGCCAAGGTTTGAATTCCCAATACAACTGAAATCAGCATAAAAATGAGTCCCATTAAACTTACTACCCGCAACGGCACCGTTGAAAACGAAACAATCGCTTCCGCTGCCAGCCGAATCAGCCCGAACGGACTCCAGCGGCTCGGACCCTCCTCCCGTGGAGCTACCTTGAACGAAATCTGGGTTTTACGGAAACCAAGCCATGCCGTCATCCCGCGAAAAAACGGAATCCGCTCAGGCATCGCCATCCAGGCATCCACCACCCGGCGATCCAACAGCTTATAATCCGAGGCATCTTTGAGGTTAAAGCCTGTCAGACGATTCAAGGTCGCGTAGAACAATGAAGCCCCAAGCTTTTTACCCACCGACTCTTCTCCACGGAATTCCTTCACACATTCGACCAGATCGTATCCCTCATCCTGCCATAAACGCACCATTTCCCCGATCATCTCAGGAGGATGCTGCAAATCGCCGTCCATGACGATGATGGCATCGCCGGAGGCATTTTCCAAACCAGCGCACAGCGCCAGCTCCTTGCCGAAGTTCCGGCTCAGCCGAAGTGCAAGCAGAGAAGGCATACGGCGGGACAATTCAGACAGCTTGAGCCACGTATCATCTTTGGAACCGTCATCTATGACAATCAGCTCATAACGTGAAGTGACAACAGACAGCACCCCATCAATCACCTTGAGGGAACGCTCCAGATGCGAGCTTTCATTGTACATGGGAATGACAACGGATAAAAAAGGTGTTTTTGTCTCCATTCTTGCTCCTTCTTTCTTCATATTCAGGAGGACTGTGCCGGGGCATCATCCAAGTCGTGCATATCGGTCAGACCATGCGTCGTCTTCTCCCAATAGAACGGCTTGGTAATGAGCTGCCAAGCTGCTTTCACCGCAGCTATACTCATAAGTACCCAATATAACGGCGAGAGTAGCCCATATTTGACCATCGCATATGAAAATGTACGTTCACCGCGCTCTTCCAGTTCCCCGATGACCCAATACATTCCGGCCACGTTACTGAATACGAACAAAAAATTACCGATATAAAATTCCGCGCTCGCCAGGTAATACACATAACCCGGGAACAGCTTGGGAATAAAGTCCATTTCCCAGCCAAACCATAAAATTAGCAATCCCCAAAAGATCGGATTCAGCAAAGGTAGCATCGGTGTCGCCAAAATCATTACCTGAAAGCCGAAAAAGCCTTTCCAGCCCACCTCGCGCACCAGCTTCACCGGATTACGCATATGAACCAACCATGTCTGCATGTATCCCTTGATCCAGCGTGACCGCTGACGAATCCAGTTCCCTACGCGACTGTTCGCTTCCTCCCATGTACGAGAATCGACAATGGCGGTTTTGTAACCGCCTTTATACAGACGTATACCCAGATCGGCATCCTCGGTTACATTGTAGGGGTCCCACGCATTGATATCTTTGAGTACGGATATCCGAAAATGATTGGATGTTCCGCCCAAAGGAATAGGCGTATCTAACTGCATAATACCCGGCAGCAGCAGTTCGAACCACATACTGTATTCCTGCGTGAACCAGCGGGTCAGCAAATTTTGCGTACTGTTAAAATAGTTGAGCTTCGCTTGAATACACGCATAATGCTCAGGGAGCGAGTCGAACGCCGCAATGACCTTTTTAAGCTGGTCGGAGTCGGGACGATCCTCGGCATCATAAATAACCACAAATTCGCCGCGCGCCCGAATAAGTCCGTAGTTACACGCCTTCGGCTTGGTTTTGGGCAAGCCGTCAGGGACGACCAGTGTCGTATAATAGGCGGGCAGCTTCATTTCACGAAGCAGCTCAATGGTCTCAATATCGTCCTCTTCAATCAGCAGCCGCACATCCAGCTTGGATTTTGGATAATCAAGCTGCTCCAAATTCCGCAACAGCATCGGAAGCACGCCCGCCTCCTTGTACATCGGTACGAGAATCGTATAGATCGGCAGCTTTTTCTCATCCATGGCGTCGACCTCTTCCTTCGTGAAGCGAAGCTGCGCCCCACGCCGGGAACCGAGATAAATAATACCAAATTTAAATAGCGTCATGGCAAAATAAAACAGCTGAATCAGCATATTGATGATCAGCACCGTATTCCAGCTGTTCCAGAAAAGACCGAGCAGCGTAATCACGCCCATCGCCGCGAACACCCACAGTTGTCCCTTCGTAAAGGTCGTGCGCGCCGAATTATGCGGCTCTTTTTCCAACAATCCGGTCGTGCTCTCCTGCATCATTTCTTCACCGTAGATCTTACCCCAGAGCTGCTCCATCTCTTCCTTGGTCGCCAGCACCTGCTCCACCGGCATGCCGAGGATTTCCTCCAGCTTCAAGCGCCGCTCTTCTGGCAACGGGTCACTGACCGCCACAATATAGCGGTTCATATATTCATGAATGACGACCACGCCGTAAGCCATGGCCACCTGCTCGGGTAACTTATAGGCTGCATCCAGTGCCAGTTCTTCACCAATACGGCCGATCCGGTTCTGTGTAGCAATCGCGCGGTACAAATCCGCAGGCTCCAGCATTTGCAATGAAAGCAAAATGTCGCCGAGCAGCCCGCCGCTCTTCGCCTGGAATTCCAGGGCCCGCTCCAGTTGCTCCGGTGCAATATAGCCGGAACGTACCAGCATGTCGCCCAGTCGCTCTTTGGATTCATCACCGTCCACCTGTTCCTGTAGCTGCTCGGCGGTAATGAAGCCCATCTCTACTAAAATGTCGCCCAGCCTGCCACCGTAACGTTTTTGGTTTCGGATGGCGTCCGTCAGCTGATCGCGGGTAATCATGCCGTTGTCCACCAATTGGTCTCCCAGGCGAGCCTTGCCGTTCCGTCCGTTCTGTATTCTCGTGGCGGCCTCTCCGCCTGCCGAACCAGACGAGCCGGAGACTGCTCCCAAGGCGGCTCCTGCTGCAGCCTGTTCCTGTTGACCACTAGCATATTGGACCTGCGCCTTCTGCGCTTGTCCATCCTGTACACTCTCATCCAGCAACTGCTCCACCGCTGCTGCCGTATCCGCTGCGCTCTGTAATGCCTGGATACGCAGTTCCGTATCCTGGAGCCGCCGTTCCAGTTCCTCAATATGAAAATCCAGCTTGTACAGCACCGGGGCCTGCTCCGTCCGCTGGGCCTCCAGTTGCTGCTCCAGTCGAGCGATCTGGTGACGCTCTTCTTTTATTCTTCTCTTGGTTTGGGGAATTGAAACTCCCCCAACCTGCCACCTCAGCCTGTCACCCATGGATTCCCGCCCTTTCAATCCAACGCCGCTCTTCTGCGAGCGAATCCGCAAGTAGCTGCTTCAACTCCGCGTCCCGTTGCTTCTTCCGTTCCAGCGCCGCGTGGAAAAGCTCCCGTTCCTCGCGCAGCAACTTCTCCGCCTGTATCCGCTCTTCGTGCAACGAAGACACCAGCTGATCGGCGTCAGAAGCGTGATAACCGATCCATGCGCTCTTTAACTGCCGCGCCGTTCTTTTGCTTCTCATAATACCTCCCTGAACCGTCCCGACTCTGCCTCTTGCCCTGTCCCTGCATCCATAGTCTTACTTCTTCCTGAAAAGCAGGGCATTCTCTTATTCTCATTTAAACCCTTCATTTACACATTAATGCAAGTCTTCTGGTCAAAAGAGAACCCTCAAAATCTTCCACTTATTCATTTGATACCAGTCTTGTCCTGATGAATTGGTAATCCAATTAAAAACTTAGTGCTATTCTACCATAATCGTAGTAGGAGTAGGTATACGAAAATGTAAATCCTAGAAACTTTCATACTAACGCATACATAGGTATATAGAACTATTTTATAGTTCCCGTGATTGTACCTGTCCAGGAAACCTTACGCAATCCACTATTGTTCAGATCATCATTAAAGCCAAATACCTTAAAAAGCACAAAAGGCACCGCGAACGGTGCCCTTGCTGTCTTGATATCCTGCTATACGTGCTACACTATCAAATTCTACACAACATCCCGCTGCTGTGCAGAGAATAATATTTCTTTTAGCTGATTAGTTACTCCGTTTGTGCCCTTCAAACCATGTAGACGTGCTGCTCAGTAGCTGTTCACTGCGTCCAATAGCTGCCTGTACCTGTCCGGTTGCAGTTCCGCCGTATACATTCCGGGCATTAACCACCGCTTCTGGTTGAAGCACTTCATAGATGCGGTCGTCGAACAAATCGGAAAACTGCTGGAATTCCTCCAGTGTCAGATCAAGCAAATACTTGCCATGCTGGATGCAATACAGTACCGTTTTGCCGATGACCTCATGCGCCTGACGGAACGGAAGTCCTTTACCGACGAGAAAGTCTGCAATATCTGTCGCATTGGAGAAGTCCTGATTGACCGCTTGACGCATGCGATCCTTGTTCACCTTCATCGTCGCGATCATCGGCGCGAACAATTGCAAAGCCCCTTCCAGCGTAGCGACAGTATCGAACATGCCTTCCTTGTCCTCCTGCATATCCTTGTTGTACGCCAGCGGCAAGGATTTCAATACGGTCAGCAGTCCAACGAGATTGCCATAGACGCGTCCGGTTTTACCGCGTACCAGCTCAGGTACGTCCGGGTTTTTCTTCTGCGGCATAATGCTGCTGCCTGTGCAAAAAGCATCATCCAGCTCCACGAAGCCAAACTCCGTGCTGCTCCACAACACCAGCTCTTCGCTTAGACGCGACAAGTGCGTCATGATTAGCGAAGCTCCAGCCAGAAACTCTACGATAAAGTCCCGGTCGCTAACGGCGTCCAGACTATTTTCATACACGCCATCAAAACCCAGTTGCTCGGCTACAAAATGACGGTCTATTGGAAAGGTCGTTCCAGCCAAAGCACCCGCACCGAGCGGTAATACATTAATGCGCTTGTAGCTGTCTTTGAGTCGGTCAATATCGCGCTCCAGCATTGATACATATGCGAGCAAATGATGCGCGAACAAAATAGGCTGCGCCCGCTGCAAATGCGTATATCCGGGTACAATCGTATCCAGATTATCCTTCGCCTGCCCGATTAGTGCGGCTTGTACATCATGCAGCATACCGACCAGCGCCACTACACGTCCGCGCAAATACAAGTGCATATCCGTTGCCACCTGGTCATTACGGCTACGCCCGGTGTGCAGCTTTCCGCCAACCGGACCAATCGCTTCGATCAGATTTTTTTCGATATTCATATGAATATCCTCGTCCGAAACCGAAAATTCAATCTCCCCACGGCGGATACGCTCCAATACCGTGTGTAGTCCTTCCTTGATCGTATCCGCATCGGCCTGCGGAATAATGCCGCATTTGCCCAGCATGGCCACATGAGCCAAACTGCCCTGAATATCTTCTTCCGCCAACGCCTGATCAAATCCGATGGAAGCCGTATATTCCTCTACCAGCTTGTTGGTCTGCTTCGTAAAACGTCCGCCCCATAGCTTACTCATTTTTTGCAAGATCCCCTCTCTGCAATACAAGCCGCCCTCGTCACTTGGACAAGGACGGCCCGCATCCCGTACATTTTTAGGTTAACTCATTTATTTATTATTTTTGGCTACTCCCGCATTGACCTTCAAACGCAAGGCATTCAAGCGGATAAAGCCAGTTGCATCCCCTTGGTCGTAGGCTTGTGTCGGGTCGGCTTCCATTGTCGCAATATCCGGGTTGTACAAGCTGACCGGACTTTTGACACCTGCGCCAATAATGTTGCCTTTGTACAGCTTCACGCGCACTGTACCACTGACATTCTTTTGGCTCTCATGAACCAGTGCTTGCAAAGCCACACGCTCCGGCGCGAACCAGAAACCGTTGTAGACCAGCGTAGCATAACGAGTAATCAGACTGTCGCGCAGATTCATGACCTCGCGATCCATCGTGATGGACTCCATTTTGCGATGAGCTGTGAACAGGATCGTACCGCCCGGCGTCTCATACACTCCACGGCTCTTCATACCGACAAAACGGTTTTCCACCATGTCCACACGTCCGATGCCATGCTTGCCGCCCAGCTCATTCAGCTTTTCCATAACCTGCAACGGGTTTAGCTGTTCTCCGTTCAAAGCGACACAATTTCCTGCTTCGAACTCCAGCTCCAAATATTCTGCTTCATCAGGAGCATCCTCAGGCGCATTGCTGAGCAAGAACATTTCTTTGTTTTCAGGAGCGCTCGGATCAAACCAAGGGTCCTCCAGCACGCCGCTTTCATAGCTGATATGCAGCAGATTACGGTCCATGGAGTATGGCTTGGCTGCAGAAGCGGTTACCGGAATGTCGTGTTTCTCCGCATAGGCAATCATTTCTGCCCGGCCCGGGAACTGATTGCGGAACTCTTCCAGCCGCCAAGGTGCGATCACCTTGATATCGGGCGTCAACGCCGCCGCGTTCAGCTCGAAGCGCACCTGATCGTTGCCTTTGCCTGTCGCGCCGTGAGCGATAGCTGTTGCACCCTCTGCAATCGCAATATCCACCATCCGTTTAGCGATCAATGGACGTGCAATACTCGTTCCTAGCAAATATTGTCCTTCATACAAAGCACCCGCCTGAAACATCGGATAAATAAAATCCTTGGCGAATTCATCACGCAGATCATCAATATACACTTTGGAGGCTCCCGTAGCGAGCGCTTTTTCCTCCAAACCGTCCAGCTCTTCCTTCTGTCCGATATCTGCGGTAAACGCTATAATTTCAGCGTCATAGGTTTCTTTAAGCCATTTCAAAATGACCGACGTATCCAGACCGCCGGAATATGCGAGTACGATTTTTTCTTTTGCCATGATTGAAATCCTCCCCGAATGCTTCTAGCCACTATCTTTCATTCACATCTGCATCTAAATCTACAGATCATCTTCCACAAATGCAATCTTTCTAACCATAAAACATAACTTCTTTATCCCATCAAAGCAACCATCAATGCTTTTTGGGCATGCAGACGGTTCTCAGCCTCATCAAAAATCACTGAATTCGGTCCGTCGATTACACCTGCGCTCACTTCTTCGCCACGATGCGCAGGCAGACAGTGCAGGAACAGATAATCCGGCTTCGCCAGCTTAACCAGTTCCTCATTCACCTGGAAGTCGGCAAAAGCAAGCTCCCGCTCCTTCTGCTCTTCCTCAAAGCCCATGCTCGCCCATACATCCGTGTAGATCGCATCTGCATCCTTTACTGCTTCTTGCGGACTTTGGGTAATCACAATCTCACTGCCGGTTTGCTTGGCAATCTCACGGGAAGCTGCCACAACACTCGGATCAGGCTCATATCCAGCAGGACTTGCAATCGATACATGCACGCCAAGCTTCGCTCCACCAATCAACAGGGAATGCGCCATATTGTTGCCGTCCCCGATGTAGACCAATTTAAGTCCTTTAAGCTTGCCCTTTTGCTCATACAAGGTCTGATAATCAGCCAGCACCTGACACGGATGCGCCAAATCGCTCAAGCCATTGATCACAGGAACAGAGGCATTACGCGCCAACTCTACAACATTATCGTGTCCGAAGGTGCGGATCATAATGCCATCCAAATAACGAGACATCACCTGTGCCATATCGCTAATAGGCTCACCGCGTCCTAGTTGAATGTCGTTTTTACTGAGAAAAAGGGCATGCCCGCCCAATTGAAACATGCCGACTTCAAAAGATACCCGCGTACGTGTAGAGGATTTTTCGAAAATCAGTCCGATCGTTTTCCCCTTCAGCGGCTGATAGGCTTCTCCATTTTTATGCTTGCGCTTGATTTCGATGGCGAGATCAATTAAATATTGAATTTCTTCGGTCGAGTAGTCGTCCAACTCCAGAAAATCCCGCCCTTTTAGATTGATTTTCTGCAATGCGCCGCCCTGGCTCATGCTATCGTCTCCTTTTATACTCTCATCTAGGTGGTTTAGCCACACTAAGCAATATGCTCCTGAATCAACTCGGTAATAAGGGCTACAGCCTGATCTATTTCATCCTTCGTTACATACAGGTTAGGCAACAGGCGAATCACGTTCGGTCCTGCGGTAATGAACAAAATACCCTTCTTTTGGCCTGCCAAAACAAGTTCCGCCACAGGCTCAGCACACTCAATGCCGACCATCAGGCCTTTTCCACGGATATCCTTCACAAAAGGAATCTCTCCAAGCTGCTTTTGCAGACTTTGGAACAAATACTCGCCCAGCTCAGCCGCACGCTCTGGAAGTTTTTCATCAATAATCGTTTCAATGGTCGCCTGAACCGCTGCCATAGCAAGCGGAGTACCGCCAAAGGTAGAGCCATGGCTGCCCGCTGTGAACGCTTCGCGCAAATATCCTTTGCCCAGCATCGCGCCAACGGAAAACCCACTGCCCAAGCCCTTCGCCAACGTAAAGATATCCGGCTCTATGCCGTAGTGCTCAAAGGAAAACAGCTTGCCTGTACGTCCCATGCCCGTCTGTACCTCATCAATGATCAAAAGCAATCCATGCTCGTTGCAAAGCTTTGTAATCACGTCTACAAAAGCAGGTTCTACCGGATACATTCCGCCTTCTGCCTGCACCATTTCCAGCATGATTGCGGCCGTATTCTCGCTGATCGCCGCTTCGAGCGCAGCTTGATCATGGAGAGGAACGCTTTTGAATCCGGCAGGAAGCGGCAAAAAGCCTTCTTTTACTTTATCCTGACCCGTAGCGGTCAAGGTTGCCAACGTCCGTCCGTGGAAGGATTGCGTGAACGTAATGATCTCGTAGCGTCCGGTCTGCTTCACCTTCTGGTGATAACGACGCGCCAGCTTGATCGCAGCTTCATTCGCTTCTGCGCCGCTGTTGCAGAAGAACACGGCATCTGCACTGCTATTGGCAGTCAGCAAAGCGGCGGCCCGTTCCTGCCCCGGAATATGAAACAGATTGGATACATGCCATAGTTCATCAATCTGCTTTTTCAAGCGTTCAGCTACAGCCTGTGGCGCATGTCCAAGATTGGTAACAGCAATGCCTGACATGAAATCCAGATAACGCTTGCCCTGATCATCCCACAGCCAGCTTCCTTGTCCTTTGACCAGTGTGAGCGGGTATCTTGCGTAAGTTGGAAAAAGAGAGCTGTCAGTCTGTGCTGCTGCCTTTTCGGTTTGTGCTCCAACAACGGCTCCGTCCGTACCCGGCGTTTCGACGCTCACCAAGGTATCTAGTTCCTTACTCATTATGTTCACGCTCCTTTTTCGTTTGGTTGAATACGATGATTACTGCATGCGCACGATGCGCGTTCCAATGGCTTCTCCGCCCAGCACACGGCTTAATACCTGCGGTTCGCTGCCGTTCACAATGACGACTTCCTTCACTTTGCCGTGGATGCAGGCTATAGCCGCTCTCACCTTAGGGATCATGCCGCCGTATATTTCACCTGTACTGATCATATCCTCAATCTCCTGTACGGTGATGGATTCCAGCACCTTCTTCTCTCCGCCGATCTTCTTCAATATGCCTGGTACATCCGTAACGACGATCATCCGGCTAACGCCAATATGGGATGCCACCGCACCCGCCGCTGTATCTGCGTTAATATTGTAGCGCTGACCGGATCTATCAATCCCGATAGGCGCAATAACGGGCATATAGTTCATATCCAGCACACCTGTAATAATGGAAGCCTGAACAGACGTTACTTCTCCGACCCAGCCGACCTCTGCGGCATTCGACACAGGTTTTGCCTCGATTAAATAGCCATCACTGCCCGACAAACCGAGCGCTCGACCTCCGTGCATTCCGATCCTGCGTACAATCTGCTTGTTAATGCTGCCCGCCAGCACCATTTCCACGACATCCAGCACGGGCTCGGTCGTTTTGCGCAATCCGTTGATGAATTCCGTTTCGATGCCCAGCTTCGCCAAATTGTCTGAGATTGCAGGGCCGCCGCCATGTACAATAACAGGTTGAAGACCTTCCGACTGCAAGCGAACCAGATCGTCAAAGAAGGAATCAGGCAAAGCAGCCAGCGTACTTCCTCCGCATTTCATCACAAAATTACGACGCGCCAATCCCGCATGATTGGCTTGATCCGCGTTTTCCACTGCCGATTGCATATAATCTCCCCTTTTCTCCTCTGCACAGTCCGTGCCATTTTACAATAATGCCAGAATTACATCCGTGTTTATTCCGTTGTCTATGTCCGATATGCAGCGTTAATCCGCACGTAATCGTAAGTTAAGTCACAGCCCCATGCTGTGGCGGTTCCGGTTCCGTTATGCAAATCCACAATAATCCGCACCGTATCTCCCCGAAGGTAGGAGAGCGCCTCATTTTCATCAAAAGCGACTGGGCTGGACGCGCTCAGCACAACAATATCACCCAAGCGGATGTCTACCGTATCTGGATTGACCGGCTCTCCGGCCCGCCCGACAGCTGCAATAATCCGGCCCCAGTTCGCATCAGCACCAAAAACGGCCGACTTCACCAGACTGGACCCGATCACTGTCTTCGCTATCGCTTGAGCAGATGCATCGCTTACCGCGCCGCTCACGGACACCTCTACCAGCTTCGTAGCGCCTTCCCCATCGCGGGCAATTGCCTTCGCCAGCTCACGGCAGATATAGGTGAACGCCTCGGCAAAAGCAGCCCAATCGGGATGTCCTGCGTGCAGTTCACGGTTACCCGCCAGCCCGCTTGCCATCGCGATCAGCATATCGTTCGTGCTCGTATCGCCATCTACCGTAATCATATTAAAGCTGGTATCCGTTGCCTGCTTCAATAGCTGATGAAGTGCAGTCTGCCCAATTGCAGCATCACAGGTCATAAAAGCCAGCATCGTCGCCATGTTCGGATGAATCATGCCTGAGCCCTTCGCCGCCCCGGCGATGTGTACGGTCACACCATCCACTTCAACCGACACGCATGCTTCCTTTTTAACCAAGTCCGTCGTCAAAATGGCTTGCGTAAATTGCTCTGCCCCGTCGTTTTCCCCGTTCACACGGCCAGGTAATGCGGATATGCCGCCAAGCACACGGTCCATTTTCAAATGCTCGCCAATCACGCCCGTTGATGCAACGGCTACATTGCTCTCCGCAACACCCAGCTCACGAGCCGCAGCCGAGCGCATAGCGTAGGCATCCTGCTCTCCTTGCTGTCCGGTGCAGGCATTGGCGTTCCCGCTGTTCACCACGACCGCTTGCAGCCGACCATCCACGAGACTTTCGCGAGTCACTTTGAGCGGTGCGGCCTGAAATACATTGGTGGTGTATACCGCAGCGGCTGTCGCCTCTACCTCACAGCGAATCGCGCCGATATCGTTGCGGTCGGTATTTTTAAGTCCGCAGTGCAATCCTCCGGCTGTAAAGCCGCGCGGAGTTACGATATTCCCCCCGTTTACTACTGTAAACCCTGATTTGCCCATAATTGTGTGCCCTCGTCTGCAACGCTTTCTATAAGTAACGGTTCCATTTGCGAAGCCATTCCCGCCCGCTTACGTTTCCCATTTCCATGTTGCGGCTGCTTGCTGCTTACGGATATACCGGTATGAAGCCCAGTCCGAGGTTCTCCTCCCATCCCATCATCAAGTTTAAGTTCTGAATCGCCTGTCCGGCAGCACCCTTCACGACATTATCAATGACCGAAATAATCGTAAGGCGCCCAGTCCGTGCATCTGCTGCAAAACCGATATCACAATAATTGGAGCCAAATACTTCCTTCGTTGCTGGCCATATACCTTCACCGCGCACACGGACAAAAGGATGGTCTTTATAATAATCCCGGTATAGCCCGATGAGATCCTGATCTGTATGTTCACCCTTTAACGTGACATAGATCGTACTCATAATTCCTCGGGTCATCGGAACCAATTGCGTCGTAAACGTAATCATAACGTCCTCACCTGCAATATCGCCCAATACCTGTTCGATCTCAGGGATATGCTGGTGCTTGTTAATCTTGTAGGCTTTAAAATTTTCGTTCATCTCCGCATAATGCGAAACGAGACTTGTTCCCCGGCCGGAGCCGGATACCCCGGATTTGGCATCTACAATCAGCGTCCGATGGTCGATCCAATCCGCCTTCAACGCAGGGATAATTCCCAGCAAGGTAGCCGTTGCGTAGCAACCCGGATTAGAAATAAAAGAGACGCCAGCAAGCTTTTCTGCATACACCTCGCTGAGTCCATATACGGCTTGCTTGAGATATTCGGGTGAAGCCGCAGGCTTTTTATACCATGCTTCATACGCTTCTCCGCTTCGCAGCCTGAAATCCCCGGAGAGGTCAATGACCTTCAATCCGGCATCCAGAAGCTGCGGCACCAGCTTGGTGCTGACACCAGAAGGCGTAGCTGTGAAAACCAGATCAGCCTTGGCAGCAATCTCTTGAATATCGACACCGTCCAAATCCTGAACCACAATGTCCGTCAGATGTGGAAACCCGTCACTGATCGGAACACCCGCGCTGGACGAAGAAATAACAGATACGATCTCTACCTGCGGATGATGAACCAAAAAACGAATGAGCTCCACCCCGCCATATCCGGTAGAACCTACAATTGCCACTTTTAGCTTGCTGCTCACAGACCTTCCTCCATTCCGTTCCTATGAAATATGTATTATTATACGACTCTATTCATATAAATACAACATACTCATGTAAAGTTATTCGCCCAAATTTGAAATAATTTTCTCATGCATTAGTATTCATTAAGATTATCCATTGGCTGCACTTGATGTCGAGGTTCCTATCAGAGCCTGCATAAATACAAAAAGGGAAACCACGTTTTGCAAAAACGGAGTTCCCCTTATTTAAAACCATGCCTCCCGACAAGCCATCCTGTTTTTAGCCTTCCTTCTTAAAACCTTCACCCCATACTTCACGCGTATTACTAATGATCACAAAAGCATCCGGATCTACCAGGCGAACAAGCGTCTTGAGACGAGTCACCTCATTTTGGCCTACCACAACCATTAGCACAGGACGTTCTTCGTTTGTATAACCGCCTCGCCCTGCCAGCTCCGTCAATCCCCGATCCAAGTCCTGTAAAATAGCCTGTGTGATCTTTTCCTTCTGATTGGATATGATATAGGCCACTTTGGAGTAGCTTAACCCCATTTCCACCGCATCAATGACCTTGCCCGTTACAAACAAACCAATCAGTGCATACAGCGCCCGTTCCGGCGATAGAGCAAAACCAGCCAGTGTGATGACCGTACCATCCATGAGCATGACGCAGAGTGATAGGCTGAGGCCGGAATATTTTTGAATGATCTGCGCCAAAATAGCCAGCCCACCCGTCGAGCCTCTGCCCCGGAACACGGTGCCCAATCCCAATCCTACTCCAATTCCACCATACAGCGAAGCCAACAGCGGATTCGTTGTCGGAACTGCCCAATCCTTAGTTACGTACACAAATAACGGCAGCATGATACTCCCCAGCAGGGAACGCAAACCGTATTTCTTTCCTAACAGCAGCACTCCCGCTATAAATAACGGAATATTCATTCCCCACTGCGTATAAGCTGGTTCCAGACCAAATAGGTCCTCGCCCAAAATAGATAAACCCGACACACCCCCGGATGCAATTCGGTTCGGAAGCAGGAACATATTGAAGGTCAGCGCCGTAATGAAGGAGCCGAGCACAATGAGCAGAATATCCATCACATTGCGAGCGGGGCCACTGGCGGCAATCAGAGGCTTACGGCGTCTTCGCCGAGCAGCGGGGAGATTCATTTGGGACATCTTTCGTATTCTCCTTTAATTTAAAAATACCGTGTACACAAAAATTCCTACAGTCCACAGGCACTTGGCCTACGGGACTGTAGGAAAACGTACAGGCTATTATTCTGCGTCCAGCTTGATCTGACTCCGCAGGTAACCGTCGATGAACGGGTCCAGATCGCCATCCATGACAGCCCCTACGTTGCCTGTTTCTACACTGGTACGATGATCCTTCACCATACTGTATGGGTGGAACACGTAAGAACGAATTTGGCTGCCCCATGCAATATCGGACTGTTCCCCACGGATTTCGTCCAATTGTTGCCGTTGCTCTTCAATTTTGCGCTCGTAGAGCTTGGAACGAAGCATCGTCATAGCCTGCTCACGGTTCTTGATCTGGGAGCGCTCATTTTGACAAGTTACAACAATGCCAGAAGGAAGATGCGTAATCCGAACTGCTGAGTCGGTCGTATTAATATGCTGACCGCCTGCACCACTGGCCCGGTAGGTATCAATTTTAAGATCCTCTGTCCGGATTTCAACGTCCACATCATCCGCAATTTCCGGCACGACATCGCAGGATACGAACGACGTATGCCGACGACCCGAAGAATCAAATGGAGAAATGCGAACGAGACGATGCACGCCTTTTTCTGCTTTGAGGTAGCCGTAAGCATTATAGCCCTTGATCAGCAACGTTACACTTTTGATCCCTGCTTCATCACCCGCAAGGTAATCCAGCGTTTCTACCTTAAAGCCGCGTTTTTCTGCCCAGCGTGTATACATCCGTAACAGCATTTGACCCCAGTCCTGCGACTCGGTTCCACCTGCCCCCGGATGCAACTCCAAAATAGCATTAAGCTTGTCATATGGCTGATTTAAAAGCAATTGCAATTCAAACTCCTGAAGCTTGCTCAGCAAGGACCTGATACTGTTTTCAATTTCTCCAGCCAGTGTTTCGTCGCCTTCCTCATCAGCCAGCTCAGCCATCATCCCCGCATCCTCATATTCCTGACGGAGCTGTTCATAGCTGTCTACAGAAGACTTAACCGCGTTCATTTCCGCGATCACGGCTTGGGCTTTATCGTTATCATCCCAAAAATCAGGCGCAGCCATCTTTTCCTCAAAGTTTGCGATCATTTCCTGTTTGAGATCTAAGTCAAAGAGACCCCCTAAGGTTTGTTAGTTTCTTGCCTATTTCTCTTAAATCATGCTTTACATTTGGATCGATCATTATGTCATTCTCCTTTTAGTCATTAGGTTAAAGGTTTAAAAATGTGTTGAGTTACGGACGGGCGATAAGAGACGCTACGCGAAGGATTTGATCTTACGAACGCTGACGCTTCTCCAGATTCAAATCCTTCGCTTCGCTACCGACCGCCGTAAAGTCAAACGGCTTTTAAATAACCGGGTGCTCCCCTGTATGGCACAAAATGGCCGACGGTCAGTTGGATAAACTGCCGCCTGCCATTATATGCATTACAGGAAATGAATGCTTCCCTAAATCCGTCCTTCAATCCGTTATTTTCTGCGCGGACGCGAAGGGGCGGATTTCTTTTTAGGAGCAGCAGGTTCGCCACTCGTCGAAATTTTGTCTTCGTCGATAACGGCCTGACGCTCTTGGTTGGATTCAATTTGCGCCTTCATGATGTAAGTCGCTACTTCCTCCTGGATGCTGGCGATCATGGCATGGAACATTTCAAAACCTTCAAACTGGTATTCACGCAATGGATCGGTACCACCATAAGCACGCAAGTGAATACCTTGACGCAGCTGATCCATAGCATCGATATGATCCATCCATTTGCTATCCACTGCACGCAATACGATAACTTTCTCGAACTCGCGTACCATGTCTTCACCAATCGTCTCTTCACGTCTGTGGTATCTTTCCGTAACTTTCTCGAAGATCATTTCAACGATCTCTTCTTTTTCTTTACCCCACAGATCATCACGACTGATTGCATTTTCATCAAGCAGATTGCTGTTCACATATTCTGCCACTTCTTCAAGTTCCCAGTTTTCAGGAATGTCATCGCCGCAATGAGCTTCAACCACACGCTCAATGACAGGCTTGATCATGTCGAATACAACTTTTTTAATGTTCTCGGATTCCAGCACTTCACGACGCTGTTTGTAAATAATAGTACGTTGCTGATTCATCACGTCATCATACTGGAGAACGACTTTACGCTGGTCAAAGTTGTTGCCCTCAACGCGTTTTTGCGCCGATTCGATAGCACGTGTAATCATTCGGCTTTCAATCGGTTGGTCTTCCTCGAAGCCCAAGCGTTCCATCATATTCAGCACGTTGTCTGCACCAAAACGCTTCATTAACTCATCGCCCAGCGATAAGTAAAATTGTGTGGAGCCCGGATCACCCTGACGTCCTGCACGTCCGCGAAGCTGATTATCAATACGGCGAGATTCGTGACGCTCTGTACCGATGATGTGTAAACCACCAATACTCGCTACGCCTTCGCCCAACACGATATCTGTACCACGTCCCGCCATGTTCGTGGCAATGGTTACGGAACCCGCTTCACCCGCACGGGAAATGATTTCAGCTTCCTCGGCATGATACTTGGCGTTAAGCACTTTATGCCGGACGCCTTTGCGTTTCAGCATTTCGGAAAGAAGCTCCGAATTTTCAATAGAAATCGTACCTACCAATATCGGCTGGTTGTTTTTGTGGCGCTCCACAATTTCATCCACTACCGCATGGAATTTACCTTTTACGCTCTTGTATACTACGTCAGGCATATCCACACGCTGATTCGCCCGGTTCGTAGGGATCTGGAGAACTTCCAGACCATATATTTTTTTGAATTCTTCTTCTTCTGTTTTAGCTGTACCCGTCATACCCGCCAATTTGCGATACATACGGAAATAGTTTTGGAAAGTAATCGTCGCCAGCGTCATGCTCTCGTTCTGTACAACGATGTTTTCCTTCGCTTCAATCGCCTGATGCAAACCATCGCTGTAGCGACGTCCGGCCATCAGACGGCCTGTGAATTCATCGACAATCAGAACTTCGCCGTCAGCTACGACATAATCCACATCCAGACGCATAATAGCGTTAGCCTTCAAGGCTTGTACGATGTGGTGATTAATTGTCACACTTTCCTGATCGTACAGGTTCTCCAGTCCGAAGAAATTCTCAGCTTTGGATACACCGTTCTCAGTCAAAGCAACCGACTTCACCTTGATATCCAAGGTGTAATCTTCTTCAACATTCAAACTCTTCACAAAACGGTCAGCCGCAAAATACAGCTCCGTCGATTTTTGAGCTTGTCCTGAAATAATCAATGGTGTACGAGCTTCATCGACGAGAATCGAATCCACTTCATCAATGATACAGAAGTACAACGGACGTTGTACCATCTGTTCTTTATAAAGCACCATGTTGTCACGCAGGTAATCGAATCCAAACTCATTGTTCGTGCCGTACGTGATGTCGCAAGCATATGCAGCTTGCTTTTCTCCATGACCCAGACCAGACAAATTCAGCCCGACCGACATGCCCAGGAAGTTATAGATTTGTCCCATTTCTCCGCTGTCACGTTGCGCCAAATAGTCATTGACCGTAACCACGTGCACGCCTTTACCCAACAGTGCATTCAAATAAACCGGCAGTGTTCCCACCAGTGTTTTCCCTTCGCCGGTTTTCATTTCGGCAATTCTACCTTCATGCAGCGCAATACCGCCAAGCATCTGTACGTCATAATGACGTTTGCCCAACACCCGCTTGGATGCCTCACGAACGGTTGCGAAAGCTTCCGGCAAAATCTCTTCCGCTGTAGTTCCCTGCTCAATCCGGGCTTTAAACTCCGCCGTTTTCGCTTGCAGCTCCTCATCCGATAGCTTCTCGAAATCCGGCTCTAATTTATTGATCAGCTCAACCGTCTTCATTAAACGCTTGACGTCACGTTCGTTTGTATCCCCAAAAATTTTCTTTACAATTCCTAACATGGTTTACCCCTTTCACGCAAAACAATTAATAGAATCAATTTCACAATAAGAAAGGGTCCATGATGAAATTGATCCCGATATGTTTGACAGGCCCGGCTATACCAGCCCATCGTGCGATGTTCTTTGCATAAATTGTAACAGTTTGTAGGACATGCCGCAACACAAGCCGCTCCCTGATTTGCATCCGGTTAAAGATACCAAAACAATTGACGCATGAAATACACAATTAGTTACGTTTATTTGCATTAAAATTACATTTCATTTTCAGAAAAACATATAAAAGAGCCCTACCCCGCCAGGTTCGCAAGGATAAGGCTCGTCGTTATTTTCATTCTCCCCAATCTCCAATGAAGCATGCTTTCAATCGGGAACCCTCTATTCATTTTAAAACAAGATAAGTTCCTGCCTTACAGATTATTCCCGTTCGATCAGACCATATTTGCCGTCATTGCGCTTGTAAACCACGCTGACTTCTTCGTTATCGATATTGGCAAATACGAAGAAATTATGTCCAACCATGTTCATTTGAAGAATGGCCTCTTCCACATCCATCGGTTTCAATAAGAAACGCTTGGTGCGGACGACTTCCAGCTCATCCAATTCTGAATCCTCATCTTCAGCAACAGCTACGCCACCTGCCGTCCCTTCTACAAAAAGGGTCTTCAAACTGCCTTCCTGACGGAATTTACGGTTCAGTTTGGTTTTATGCTTGCGGATCTGCCGCTCAAGCTTGTCTACCACGGCATCAATGGACGCATACATGTCGTCGCTTTCGTCTTCGGCACGGAGTACAAGCCCCGGCAAAGGAATGGTTACTTCTACAGTGTGCAAATCTCTGGTTGTGCTTAACGTTACACTTCCGTCAGACGTCGGGGGTGCATCGAAATACTTCTCAAGTCTGCTGAATTTCTTATCAACGTAGTCCTTCAAAGCGTCGGTAACCTCGATCTGTTGACCTCGTACTGTTAAGTTCATAGGGCACGCCTCCTTTGCCCCTTCAGTATAGCACATATGTTAACGCCAAGTAAAAAAACACCCAACATTTCGGAGCTATTTTACAAAAATCTTCTTTTTTCGATAAAACCCTTGGCGACTATCTCATCTTTTGAAAAAGATCATGTTTTAAAGAGACCTGCACACACATGTGAATAATGAACACATATAAAAATAGTTGATCTACTGCATCGTGACATTTTATGTATTCCCAGCTTTACGCTCAGCTACTTTAACGAAAAAGGAGGGAGGCTTTTTCACACTGAATCCGATGCAGGCCTGTGGTGCATGCACGACTTAGTTACCATGCGTGGCGATTTTATACGAAAGGATTATTACGTTGGCTCTTCCCAAACGACGACCCTCCAAACGGAAAATATTGGAATAGGTAGAAAGTAGGAAGCTAATCCATGGCTTTTATTCAGCGTTATGCAACGAACCAGACGGGGGCTGTTACCTTTATAGGGAATACGCTCGGACTGGCCCATTCCGCTTCGGTAGGAGTACCGGGAACTGTAACCAGCATTGGCGCTTTCATCACAACCAATACAGCCTCTCGCTTTGGCACGTATCCATTGGGCGCAACCTCTGCAATTACAAGTAACTCATCGACAGCATTTCTTGTGCTTCCTGCGGGCAGTACGGTGCTGTATGCTGAGCTTATTTGGGGAGGAAGCTATGCCAACGGCAGCACTAATGTGTTGTCCAGCGCCAGCAATCCGGTCACATTTCAAACCCCCGCCTTGTCCACTACCGTCAGCCCTGAATCTGCAACCTCGGTCAATGATTCACCTGCCTTGATCAAACCAGGTGAACCATTATTCATCGGCAGCCTTCAACCGGGGCAAAAAGTGAATGTATCCTACACCATGAACGTTCAGTCACTGCCTGCCGGAGGCCGTCTAAACAATAGCGTGCAGCTCCGGTATGCTGATAGCAACGGTACGAGCGAGGTTACCAGCAACATCGTGACTGTAGCCGTCTTTGACCCGCAGCTTGATGTAAGTATCTCCACAGAAGTTACCCTGCAAAACTTTATTCCTGATGGAACTCTGTTCGTTCCTGGCACCATTCAGTTGAACGGTCAATCCTTGTTGGGGACCAATTCTGCCTGTTGGTGTTAGTCTCGGATCTGCGGAACCCGGACAGTCCTTAAGGCTGACTTATCAAGTGACCGTAGCCAAAACACCTTCATCCGGCTACATCGTCAATCAGGCTACGCTTGCCTATTCGTTCACACTACCTGGAGGAAGATCCGTATCGGGCTCTCTGGCCACAAATGCCATCAACACTCCAGTCGTATATCCACTGCTTGAATTAATCAAAAATGTGAATACCGCCGATGCCTCCGTAGGCGATACGCTCACATTTACCGTACAAATCACGAACAAAGGCGATATCCCGGCGCTATATCCATTGTTCACAGACCCGTTGCCGCAAGGACTGATTTACGTACCTAACAGCCTGACGATCCAGGAGGAAGCTCAGTCAGGCGCTAATCCGGGCACAGGAACCAATCTCCCGGATATTGCTCCAGGTGAGACTGTCATCCTTACGCTACAAGCCCAAATCCGCGAAGCACCCGTGGATGGAACCTTCAGCAACCAAGCCACCATCGCGTATACCTCACGTCGTAGCGGAGGTGAAACTGTTCAAGAGACTGCTCAATCCAACACCGTCGGCGTGACCGTCATCGCAGCTATTCCTAAACTCACACTTAGCTCCAGCGCTACGTGTCGGGCAAGAAGATACCTTGTCCTTTACCGTCAACGTGGAAAACATCGGCAACACTCCGCTGGAGGAGCTATTACTCACTGCACCATTCGCAGCCGAAGATTTCCTTTTACTGCGAACGGTCACTGTGAACTCTGTGCCACTTCCTTACCCTAAACTGCTCCAAGGTATCCCGTTGGGCCGTCTTGACCCAGACCATAAGACCGTCATCGTCTTTTCCTTGGACATTGAATCCGCACTTCGTGCTTATCTAATCGCTCAAGTCATTCTGCGCTATCAATTCCGCTATCCAAACAGACGCGTAGAGAAGCAGTCTGCTTCCTCCAACACCATTTTCGTGGAGATGGCTGACTTCGACGGTTCTGTAGAGTAACTTTTCACCGTGCTGTGTATCGCCTAGCTCCTTTAGAAAACATAAAAAAGCCCTGGAATATATTCCAGGGCAGTTGCTAGCGCGTTATCCATTGCTAACCATCTTACCAATTATGTAGGTCGGCTATGCCGGGGATGATTATAATTTGGTTACGTTAGCGGCTTGTGGTCCACGTGCGCCTTCGACAATGTCGAACTCCACGTCTTGTCCTTCTTCAAGTGTTTTGAAGCCTTCTGTTTGAATTGCGGAAAAATGAACGAATACGTCGCCGCCATCAGCAGTTTCAATGAAACCATAACCTTTTTCTGCGTTAAACCATTTAACTTTACCTTGCATGCACTAACATTCCCTTCGTCATCAAATGAAGTGAAGCTCTCGCCCACATTTCCGACTATACCACCCAAAGTTATCCATTGTCAATTGGAATTGATAATGTTTTCATGCATAGTTATTCCATATATAATACAATGGGTAAATAGTCAACAACTTTGTTCTCTTGAACTATTAAAACTTGGACTAAAGTAGACTTACTAATCATGTTTTAAACTACATTTTAGTGCCTGAAACGATAAATTGATAGATTTTTTTGTATGTGTTCTTTCTTTTCGCTTAAACTTATTAGAGACTTTACAAATGTTAAAAAGCTCTCGTCCACACAATAAAACGTGTTGGGCGAGAGCTTTTTAAATTTATTTCCTACGATCCATCAGAAAGCTATCAGGCGTATAGTTAGATTCATAAGCACTGCGTTGCGATTTGGCCATATTTCGCTGGACAAGCCAATTTTGGGCTTCCTGTTTTAGCGATTGCATGTGCTGATCAATTATTGCATCATGGCTTAGAATAGACTCTAATTTCCGTTTTTGCTCCGCTGTCATAGACGTATTTTCCAAGACACTCAGCAATTTATCCACCTTCATTTGACGAACTTCGACAAAAATCTCAACTTCCTCGTAATTTGTCTCATTCAGTCGAAGTATGAATTGTTGGGTTAGTTGCTCCAATTGGGATAAAGCGTCATTTATCATAGCTTACTGTTCCGATGACAATGACATACCTGCCGTCAGCTTGTTCACTGCAACCCAAGTTTCACGCAATTCTTGCAGATAACCGAGAACTTCTTCACCTGACTCAATCTTTTTCTTGATATTGGTTTGGATCAATAAATAGTTCATATACTCATATAAAGCATATAAATTTTTGGAAATGTCATACGAGTAGTTTAACGTAGACATTAGCTCACTAATAATAGTTTGTGCTTTGCCCAGGTTTATGTTTGCTTTAGCAATATCATTGGATGATATTCCCTCAAGACCGGCCTTTACAAAGCGAATGGCACCGTCATATAACATAATAATGAGTTGCCCCGGAGTAGATGTCTGCACCGAAGACTGTTTATATTTTTCATAAGGAGATGAAATCAAACTAACCACCCTTTTCTAGACTATTTTAAAAGGTTTGTCAAATTGGACGACTGCGATTGGTACTTACTCATAGCCGATTCCATGGCAGAAAACTGCTTGTAATAACGAGTTTCAGCATCTTTGAGTCTGCTTGTTAGATCTGTAATACGGCGATTATAGCCTTTTAATTGATCTCCCATTACACTTTCTGTTTTAAAGGTCATACTGCCATTCGTATCAAATTTCGATGTACCTGCTTTTTTTACAAACATGTCCAACGTAGTATCAAGCTTACTTCTTAATTCGCTAAAGAGAGGCTTGCTGGTTACATCAGCAGACGAACCTTGGAATATACTCAAAACCTTTTCCGGATTTGTCGTTAAAGCAGCCTTCAGCTTTTCTTCATTAATCTGTAGTTTACCATTTTCGTAGTACTGACCTGTAGTAATACCAACTGAACTCAAATCACCTAACTTACTGGAAATAATCATGCGCATAGAAGACACAGCAGAACTCAAAATGGAATCATTTTTGAGGAGACCACTTTTGGCCTTTTCTTCCCACTGCTTAATTTCATCTTCTTTCATATCTTTCCTCTGATCGGCTGTCAGTGGAGGAAAATCTCGATACTTTTGTTCACTTAGTTTCGTATTAAATGTACTTAATAGGTCATTATAAGTATCCACAAAAGATTTAATGGTCTCCATAGCTTTTGTTGGATCTGATTGGGTTGTTATTTTGGCAGGTCCAGTGGTTCCCGTGGTCTCTAACAGAGTCAGCGACACTCCATTAACGACAAGGGAGTTCTTATCAGGATTATAAGTTTTAGAACTCGAATCCGCAGTATTCGTTACTATAACTTCTCCTTTTTCAGCCGCCTTTACATCTGTAGAACTAATTTGGAATAAATCCATGAGCGTACTGCTTTTAGCCTGCTTATCGGCACCTGTTAATTTAATATTATTGCTATCCCCATATTCTTTAGCTGTAATGGAGAACTTGCCGCTGATTTCATCGAAGGTCGCTGTTACGTTCGCCCCTTCCGAATTGATACGGCCCATCACTGCAGATATTGTATCGGTTTTTAGAAAAGTGATTGTTTTGTCATTTATATTTAACTCATAAGTATCTGATGCACTACCACCTGCAATTTGCTCCAATGTTGTATTTTTAGTAGCATCTGCTGTACTACTTCCAGCAGTACGTAAGCCTGTAGAGGTTTGCATATTGGACTTTGTTGCTAACTTGTTAACGACTACAGACATAGGTGTAGAGCTAGCATCAGCATTAGCTTCCGCTTTAATAGCCGTTGTATTACCAGTTAACGTCGATTTCTGAGTATTCATTGTCTCTGACTTACTCATGCTGGATAGTTTGTCTCTAAATTGTACAATTTTAGTATTTAACTCACGGTAGCTATCACGCGTCCACTCCAATGTCTGTTTCTGCTGATTCAGCTTGTTTAAAGGAGCTCTTTTGGCAGTCATCATTGATGTGACCATACTGTCTATATCCATTCCTGAGAAACCGTTTATACGCATTTCATTACCTCCTTATACTTTTTCATCGATAAGAATTCCTGCAATTTCCATCATCTTTGCCACTAAATCCAAAGTCTTTTCAGGTGGGATTTCTCGAATCAGTTCACCTGTATCTTTGTTCAGAACCTTAACCAAGATCTGATGGGTCTTTTCGTGCACACTCATTTCCAACGTGGTTGTGGGCCCCTGAAGAGCTTTGACTGCGCGGTCTATAGCACGGATAAGCTGCTCTTCTCCAAGAGGAATAGCAACCCCCTGCTGCTCCAATTTAGTTAGAGCTGATCCACTTTTAATGGCAGTTACTAATAACTCAGTTGTTTTGTTTCCAGCAGTGGAACCTTCACTAATTTGAGACACACCGTTCGCCTGTCCATTCATCTGATTCGTTGAAACCGAAAATTGCAGATTCATTCTTCCAACCTCCGATGGCCTATTTATTATTTTATCGGTTGTTTAGAGTATATTGTGAAGAATATAAGGAAAAGTAGAGAATTCATATTAATTCGGAGATACGTACCATAGAGAAATAAAGAATATTTTCCATTACAGAAGCATATAATCGAAAAACTCTACTTTTTTGCCTCACAGAAGGTTCTGAAATAGTTTAAGTAAAACAGTTCCTTTTTACTTTAAGAATGAATGGGGTCAAACAAAGATCATGTGTGCTCTTGCAACGGCTTATTTCACTTTCCTTTTGAGACTTTTTCACACCAGGGCTCAAATTCCTCAAACAAACAGAAGGAATACTGTTCCTATTGGCATATTTCACTCACAACAGTTTTCTTACTTTCCCATTACGGCTGTAGGAGTGTGGTTTGTCTTTCAACTCATATTTCCATAGCTGGGTGTATCCGGTATCGCCGTGCATCCCTTATCAGAGTCTCGCAAACAACTAGTTTAATACATTCTGTGTATCTTGAGCAGTTACTAGGGTGTATTCAAACCTAAGCAAGCCAGATCATAATCGAGGCCAACGTCAAAAAAGCCTTGAAGGTACACGTCAATTTATCAAAGCGAGTCGCTAGGCGACGGTAGTGTTTGGTTTTGTTGAAAAAGCACTCCACTAAATGCCGTTCTTTGTAGATTGCTTTGTCCCATTTTCGCTGTACTCGACGGTTTTTCTTGCTGGGAATCACTGGAGTCGCCTCTTGCTCTTCTAGGAGTTGGAGAATCCGGTTCGTGTCATATGCCCGATCGGCCAGCACTTGTTTTTGGGTTAAATCCATCGACTTCAGCATTTCATAGCCCATGACCGAGTCGTGACGTTGTCCGGCCGTCAACTCTAAGCGCAACGGATTGCCTAAAGCATCCATGATAGCGTGAATTTTAGTGGTCAGTCCGCCTCGGGATCTTCCTATGGCCTGGAGATACCGCCCCCTTTTGCTCCGGCTCCATGCTGATGAACACGAACAATGGTCGCATCAATCATTACACTTTCGAAGTCAGGTTCCATCGAAACGTGTTCTAAAACCCGATCCCAGATACCGGCAATTTTCCAGCGACGAAACCGGGTGTACACCGAGGACCAGGAAGGATAATAGTCTGGCATATCTCGCCATGGTGCCCCGGTACGGGCGACCCACAGCATCGCGTTGAGCATCACCCGGTTGTCTGTTCCAGGTCGACCTCCTTGTTTTTTCGTTCCGGTGGCAGCACGTCTTTGATCTTTTTCCACTGATCATCTTAGATTTCGTATCGTCTCTTCATACTTCTTAATTTACCACGATTTAACTTTGTTTTGTAGTTTGAATACACGCCCTAATTTATTCTGTTTATTAATTTTCTTCGTTGTCGTTTCGTTTACACTACATCATCATCTCCTAAAATCACTTTAATTTACACTTTTTTTGTGTTTCCACTCCTTTTATATACTTAATTTGGATGGGCTAACTCGATTCTTTAATATAAATTGGATATCTTCATCATTGTGTACTTTTCTCCACGTTCTGCTTACACTATCAAACATTTTGATGATTTTCCCTGGGTTCCCGGCTACAACACTGTAATTAGGTACATCTTTATTAATAAAGGAGTTTGCCGCTACTATGGACCCTTTACCTACTCGGACATTTCCAACAATAACGCTGTTAATTCCTAACCATGATCCTTCGCCGATAGAAACTTCGTTCGTCTCGGAAGATATCCCTTGATGCATAATAGGGATTGCAATATTTTCATATGCATGTCCACAATCCGCAATGTATACATTAGCACCAATCAGGACATTTTGTTCAATATGCGCTCTATTGGAAACCGAAATAGTAAAGTTTTTTCCAATCTGGCAACCATCATCAATGATAATTCCGGGTTTTTTTTTATAGTTTTGATTAATAACTATATTTAACCAACAATCTTTTCTAATCATGACATTATTGCCAATAGAAATTCTTTCAGCACCAACAATTTCACACCCTTCTCCAATAGATACATTTTCACCCAATTTATAAAATGTAGGTCTTTTTAAAGTTTCTGAAATAGAGATTTGGTTATACTCTGATGATCCTTTAGTTTTTTTTTCCTTTTGCATACTGCAATTATATACATTGGCTGCGCATTCTTCACATCTTTAAGTGAGATCAACTCGTGTTTTTCAGTTTGTTCGACTACTTTGTCAGGTGCAAATTTTCTATTTAGCTGACGGGCTTCTCTCATAACATGATAGTAGTAACTATCATAGTCATTGATATAGCTTTGACCAAAAACATCCAATATATCATACTCGTTCATTAATTCACCGATAAACTCCGTTATGTTATATTCAAAACAGTGGTGTTGATTCAAGGGTTGTTCTTCAAAGTAGTTACCGGGGTTGGTAATAGAGCGATTAGGAGTCGATACTAGGAAAAGGCCATCTTCCTTAAGTAATCTGGCAGATTCCTTAATCCAATCGGCTCCATTGGCAATGTGCTCTATGGTTTCAAAAGAAACGACCATATCGAAGGTCTCATCTTTAAATGGTAATTTATTCACATCACCATACATAAAGTTGATATTGTCAGCATGATAAGTCTTTTTTGCATTGTTCACACTATCTTGATCAATGTCCACACCCACAACCATTGCTGCTCCAGCAGATTTCATCATTTTTGAGCCATATCCCGCTCCACAAGCAGCATCAAGTATTATTTTATCTTTGGAATATTCACAAGCTAATTCATATCTGCGCAAATGTTCTTCGAGCACATTGCTAAAGTTGTCCTTTACGTCTTGATTAATGACTAATCGTTCTCCTGTAAAGCTGATATCATTCTGTTCCATGTTTAAAATATTTTGAGAACCGCTTTTTTTCTCTACGGCAATTGCATTCGTTAATTCTTTCATTAGGGCCAAAGTATCATCACTATTGTCCTGTATTTTTTTAGCATAGCTTAAAGCAAGGTCTATTTCACCGAAATGAGATAGAATACTACTTAAATTAAATAAGGTTCCCTTATGAAAGGGGTCGAATTCAAGAGATTTTTGAAGTACAGGTATTATATGGTCAAACACACCATTGTTGAAACCTTCAACAGCTAGATAGTTTAGAATATCTATTTTATTAGTTATTTCATTTGAGACGGCTTTAAAAACTTTTTCTAATACATCATCTTTTTGTATGCCACTGAGTAGTTTAGCAACATTACCTTCTGTTAATAAACCATTATCAAGTTCTAACAGAATATTAATCAATTCTTTTTGTTCAGCTAAAGTCATAAGGAACCTGCTCTCTATAAGTTTTCATACAAAGACTAAATTATCAAACAATATCCTTTTGAAAGGAGGCTTTTAAGAACCTATTCAGATTCAGAGTAATTTTTAGATGATAATTAACTGATTCAAAATAAATATAAACAAAGATAGCAGTAGAACATCTTATATATTTATATCAGACTCTTTCTTTAAATACATTGAAAATCAGCCCATATTTTATCTACTATACTTTTTTTAGGGTCTGAGCTGCTGAAGTGTATCTGAAAATTCCTTATTCCATATAATTAATCAAGATTGTATTAACTCAATAAGTTCAGCGGTTTCAGGATCGTAATCCTCAATTTGTTGAAGATAGTGCAATGATAAATTATTATCACCAGCTTTATACAATAAAAAACCTATATTGTATAAAGTTTCTTTATCAAGTTTATTTAATTCATACGAGGCATAAAACAGAGGAAAGACATGATCAAATAATTCGGCCTTGTATAGTGCTGTTCCCAATATGTTATACATCGTTTGCTTATTTACAATCACCGACTTTTCTATCTCTTTAATGATATCTACGTAAGTTATGTTATTCATAGTAATCAAATTTATAAATTCAATTAGAAGCCCTTTCGGATAATTTTCGTCCTCCAATCTGAGGAGGATTTTTTGCAATATATCATTTCTATTGTTATTAAAAGCCTTTACAACATATTGATGAGCCTTGTATTGTTCTACCGAATGGTTCCCTAATTTATTCAAATTCTCAATATAACTTTGATCTAAATCAGAAATTGGTAGCGTAATACTCTGATATTCCATATGTTCAAATCCTGCTTCCGTGAACATCTTATCAATTTCACGGAGGCTAAAAAATCTAATATGAGAGTGGGCCAGTAAACCATTATCTGTATAACTCCACTGACCATTTAACATAGATTTAATAATGCTATAGTGCATTACGTTATAAATACTAGCTAATATCTTCCCGTTCTGTTTTAGCTGCATTTTTAATTTTTTCAAAAAGCCCCATGGATCTCTTAACTCTTCGAATGTATTTGAAAGAATAATATAGTCAAAATAATTTTTAGGATAATTCAATGCCTCTTCGACACCTGCAACCCGAACTTCTGCAATTTCACATGCAAAAGCTGCCGCAAACTCATTTGCCTCTAATCCAAATAATTCTACGTTTTCAATCTTATTTTTAATTTCCAAAAGAGTTCCGCCACACCCACAGTTCACTTCTAAAACTCTAATAATATGTCCTTCTTTTGGCTGTTCTATAAAATTGCTTAATTCACGCCTTATGTTACTCAGATCTTCAGATCTAAAATTCCATTTTTCTTTAAACTTACGCTTATTTTTTTCCAACAGTTTTGTATACGATCCATTAGCCTCTCCAAAAGTTATAGAACCGTAATGGTGAATAAATACATCCTTACATAAAATCAACTTATATCCAGATTGGATAACCCTACAAGAATAATCATCATCCTCATAATTACCTGGTGTAAACATTTCGTCCAATAAACCCACTTTGTCAACCACTTCCCGTTTAATCACCATGCAGAACCCAATGAGTCTTAGCCTTTGCTCCCATTTAATATGATCAGGGCGGTTATACCGAGTTGCAAAAGCTAACATTTCATTTTTTGATTGATAAACAACAGGTATAGCTTGATAATTAGACGCACTATTGGTGACAGGACCGACTGCTCCAGTATCCTCAGAACTGTATAAAGCATTTAGTAAAATATCTAGCCATCCTGGTGTTACCACCACATCATTATTTAAAAGAACAATATTGTCTCCTTGTGCAACTTCAATACCTTGATTGCAGCCCTTAGGAAATCCTAAATTACTTTCATTACATATATCAAAAATATCATCCTGACTTTGAATCCATTCTTTTGTCCCATCATTTGACGCATTATCGACTACAATAATCTCATAAGTACCTTGATCTGTATAATCGCGAATACTTTCTATGCATTCTTTTGTATATTCTAATTTATTATACGTTAATATTATGATGCTGCTTAGCACCTCATCACTTCCTCCAAGTAAAGTTTATAAAATCGTTTACTGTATCCAGTTGAAAGATCTATTGCCTGCTTCAGGCCAGTTGGTCTCCTGAGCAAATCGCAGAGCGGCTCTGGCAAGAAGGAGAACATGTGGTGTGCTTTAAACCATCTATTGCTGGCTCTATACCAGCCGCCTAATGAGAGGGGCCCTGAAGGTGCTCCGGCACAAAGGCAAGCGGCAGCAGCCTGCGGAAAAACGAGGAACGTTCTCCGTAGGCAAAACCATCTCCCAACGCCCGAAAGAAGCCCGTTCTCGGGAAACGTTTGGACATTGAGAATGGAACACCGTGATCTCAGGGCGTGGAATAAGCAAAGACTGTGTAGCCATATTCGTGGAACGCAAGACGCGTCTTTACACCGCGATTCAGATGCCCAATCGCACAGCGCTATCCATGGAGATTGCCTTTGGCGTAGCCCTTCCCAGTACCCTGCTGGAGTCTTCCAAACAGCCACCGCTGACCGTGGCAAAGAGTTTGCCTGTTATGCGAGTCTGGAGGCCACCCATGGGGTACATATCTATTTTGCCGATCCGTAATTCCTCTTGGCAACGAGGCTCCAACGAAAACGCTAATGGCTTGCTGCGAGAGTTCTTCCCCAAAGGGACGGATTTCGCTCAAGTTACGGATGAAGTCCTATAGAAAGCATTCTATCTCATCAATCACAGACCACGAAAATGTTTGGGGTGGAAAACGGCTCACGAATCCTTTTTAGAGGAACTGTCGCACTTGGCTTGACAATCCGTCAAATAAAAATAAATTTTTAAATTTCATAAAAAGTGAATCTCTTAAAGCTCATTCTAAAACCCACAAACAGAGAGGGAAACTCTCTTTTATACTTTCCTTTATAATGTACTGATTTTCTTTATCGTCCAATTTCTCAAATAGCATATAGCACCTTTCATATGAACTATACTCAGGGCAAAGCTCCAATAGTTTACTATAAAAAAGCTGTGCATCCTCTAAATAGTTCAGCTTATAACACATATCTCCCAGCAATTGTATTACCTTTATATTATTAGCGTTAGTTTTGAATATTTTAATTAGTAAGTCAATAGCCACTTCATAAAAACCGTATTTAATTATCTTCTCTATTACGCTACAGTTAAAATTTATAGAACCTAGCTCGGCATAATTGAGAACACACTGAAAAACTTCATATTCTTGTAATACAAGTAAATTCTCAATTATCTTCGCCAAAATATTCTCTATATAACTCGAAAATTTCAAATTTCTTAATTCTTCATTTAGAATTATAGTTCGGAGCATTTTTGTCTCTCTCATGCTTAAGTTTAGATAAGAGAGTGATAATTCAAATAGCTCTAAGTCTTTCAAAATAAACGCAAGTAACAAGATATCTTCGCCATTTTCATGAGTAATTTCTACCATTTTAATCCACAATAATTTTGCTTTTTCATATTGTTTATCGTATTGGGTAGCCACTGCGCTTATTTTTGCTTCAACTTTAATTTCATATTCATTTAAATACCTATTCAAGATAGGATGTCTCATTATATAGAGTATTTCAATTAAAAGTTGAAGTTCTTCGACTTTTGACATTTTATATATCTGACTAAAATTTTGGTAGACGTCCTCAAGTGGAATGTTGGCCATTGTAACAATTTGAAAGTACTTTGATATTCCTACGGCAAAGCTTTTACTATCACGTACAGCATCTATAATATGTTCGTAACTTTCTGATATACGGTAGCTCTTCTCATATACCTCAGCTAGCCTAAAATGTGACATATAACCACCATTACCTTCAGTAATGGTTATTCCTTGATCTCCGAGACTAAGACAAGTTTCAAAAGTTTTGATGGCATCTCTGAAATAGCCGAGCTCCAAAAAAAGAAGAGCTTGAGTATGCCGTAAATCAGTTTCATTTGGAAACAAAGTAGCTGCATCATTAATTATCTTTAGAGCTTCATGTTCACGCTTTAAACTAACTAAACAACTACTTAAATTCATCAAAAGATCAGGCATAATAGTTAGATTTTTACTCAAAGGATATGCACTTTGAAAGTAATGAATAGCCTTTTCATACTCTTCGACCCACTTGTAAGTTCTACCCATGTTAAATAAATTATAGGCATTCGGGTTTTCCTGTACTTCCCGCAACATGAGGGGAAGATTTCTTTTCTTCTTGTCTCGATCTTCCATCATATCATCGGTATAACCCGTATGTTGCAATGCTGAATTACCGAAGTCATTTGTAAAAACTTTGTCCTCAACTAATATATTTAAATGCTCGTGGAGACGATTTTGAAAAAACAACCCTTTATTATTAGCAAAAAGTCGTACAGCAATATGAGTTATTTTTCTCCCCTGTGATAAAATATTATGAATTTTCAAAAAATACCAATCTTTTTCTGTAGAGATATCATCTTGCAGGTTGGAACCTTCTTCCAAATATTCATCTGCATCCATTACCAAAATATAATCAGTGGTAGCATATTTAATAGATTCATTTCTGGCAGCTGAAAAGTCATCAATCCATTTGAAACTGTACACATCATTAGTATATTCTTTAGCAATACCTAAAGTATTATCAGTTGAGCCCGTATCTACGATAATAATTTGATTTACTTTGTTCTTGACACTGTCCAAGCATCGTCTTAAGAATTGTTCTTCATTTTTCACTATCATACATAATGCTATCGTTTTAGACATAAGTTTAGGTTTTCCTTTCACCACTAAATAAATGCTATTACTCTTTATATCGGTTATATATTAGAGAGTAGTTAGTGCTAAAAAGAGGAATTATAAGGAATTAAGAGGAATTCCGCAAAAAGAAAAGCCTTCGCCTAAATAGGCGAGGGCTTTTTAATACTTTAAGGAATATATTAATCTTAGCGAAGCAATTGAAGTACAGCTTGTGGTTGTTGGTTGGCTTGAGCCAACATCGCTTGGGAAGCTTGAGCAAGGATGTTGTTCTTCGTTTGGTTCATCATTTCTTTCGCCATATCTACATCACGTACGCGGGATTCAGCAGCAGACAGATTCTCGGAAGTGGTTCCCAGGTTGTTGATCGTGTGTTCCAAACGGTTTTGGTTTGCACCCAATTTAGCACGCTCAGAAGATACTGAAGCAATAGCTGTGTCCAAAGATGCAATCGCCGCATTCGCACCTGTTTGAGTGGAAATATCAACTGTATTAATTGCCAATGATGTAGCACCCATATTTCCAATTGACAATGTAATTGCTTGGCCTGCGTTAGCACCAATATGGAACACTGCGCTACTAACACCAGCTCCATCCAACAATTTCTTAGTGTTGAATTCAGTATCAGTGGAAATACGATTTACTTCTTTTGTCAATTCGGCTACTTCCTTTTGAAGCTCTTTACGGTCAGCATCTGTATTCGTATCATTTGCAGATTGTACGGACAATTCACGAACACGTTGCAGAATGCTGTGTGTTTCGTTCAGTGCGCCTTCAGCTGTTTGGATCAAAGAAATGCCATCTTGAGCATTTTTGGAAGCCATATCCAAACCACGAATTTGACCACGCATTTTTTCGGAAATTGCCAAACCAGCAGCATCGTCACCAGCACGGTTAATACGAAGACCGGAAGACAGCTTTTCGATTGCTTTGTTTGTGTTAGTAGTGTTTGTGTTCAATTGACGGTGAGTGTTCATTGCAGCGATATTGTGATTGATAATCATTTTAAATTTCCTCCCTGAAGGTAAATGTCCCACATCCATGTGGTTTATTGTTGTTACAGCTATCCGTTGAAGTCGGCCGCCCCTCCGCAATAGCTTGTACTATATATATCGACAATCTCGCCGATCTTTTAATAGCATTTTAGGATTTTTTTTTATTTTTCGTTATTTTTATTTATCAAGCTTCGCAAAGCATCCAAATTCGACTGTGTATGGGCTGCAGATTCACGATTGGACTCTTGAATGGACAAGTATATCTCCTTACGGAAGATATCCATCTGCTTGGGCGCTGAAATCCCTATACGGACGGTATCCCCTTCTACTCCAAGTACGGTAACCTCAATGTGATCCTGTATGATGATGGATTCACCTTTCTTACGCGAAAGTACCAGCATGATTATTCACCTTCCTTTGAACGGATGGTTTCGTCTTCCTTGGTGGGCTGCAATGGATGCTTCGTTTGATATGTGGTCTGGTGCAAAATAACCTGCTTGGCCTGCCTATTATCTGGATTGAATACCAATGGTGCCAATAGATTGATCGTTGAGTTTTCTACCTGCTCATGTAATGTTAGTATGCTGCGAACGACTAAATTAGATCCAATCTCCAGTTCTTCCGTTTCACTATCCGGCAGTTCGAACTCGTATTCAGGATAAAAAATAAAAGGGTCCACTAAGACAAAAGATAGTTCTTTCTGCTGAAGGGACTGGAGATAGTAAAAGGGTGCCTCGTTTTGATCAAGCAACACAAATTCAATCGTCTCCTCAAACCCCGGGATTCCTTTTTCAAAACGATATACTTCTTTTTCATTAACTTCAATGTCACCCCAAATAGATGTGGATATAATCACAAATATTCCTCCAATATTTAATCAGATTTATACATTTTGCTACAAAAAAAAGGCTATAGACGGCTTGAACAACTCCTCTATAACCTTAACTTATTTTACATCGTTACATCAATTTCAGGCGGAATATAGGCCACTGATGGATACTGCTGCATATAAATCTCCAGTTTTCCTGGAGTATACTCAATCTCGGGACGATTAACGGTCACATGCATTTCCGATACAGCAGGTGTATATGTAATATCAGGTGCACGCGTTTCAACATGAATATCCACATTATCCATGGATGCAGCCCCCCTGAATTCAGGAAGAACATGAGTTTCTGTATCCTCTCCAAAAACATTGGCTACTGTATTCCCAGGAATATGAATCGCCGCCATTCGGTTACCTTGCTCCACTTTATGCGCAAGAGCCTGTAAAAATATCTGTGGCACCCCTGAATAAATTCGATTATTCATCTCAAGGTAATTACCACCGTTATAGGCAGAGAAGGCTGCACTTTGATCTATGGTCAGTTGAGGCTTATACTGGTGAATTTCCAGTTGAGCACGTCGTGTCGTTAATTCTATATCTGCCGAGGGCTGTCGAATCGAATACTGCCCTGGGTCTGCATCAATGTGCAGGATAGCCGGAGTTTGCCGGATCTGAAGCGTCGGAATGATGGCCACTATACCCCCTCCTTAGCCTACCTTAAGAAATCCATTAATGATGGGGATATTATCTTCGCTCCTGCTGACAAAGATGCATTGTAAATGTTTTCTTGAATCTTGGAATTCATCAAAAGCTCGGCGTAATCTGCATCTTCCGTTTTCGATTGCAAGTCCGTTAAGTTCACTTCCAGATCGCTTAAACGGCTCTGCATCAGCTCAACACGGTTGGATTTAGCACCCATTTCCGACCGGACCTTCAGCATTTTATCCACCCGTGAATCAATATTAGCTAATTGATCCCCGCTTGCTTTAATATCACCACTTGCCAAAGCTGCAGATAACTGATTAAAAATAGTAAATAAATTATCGGTATCCGTGCTCGTTCCTACGACTTCATTACCAGTAACATTAATGGGCAAGGCAACATTTTCACCCACTATAAAATTAACATTACCAGTATCCGTAACAACGGATGCTGCTCCAGACGTATCATGTGTATTATCAGCATTCAAAGGAAGATCGTATGGTTTCTTGTCATAGGTTTGACCATTAAATATATATTTACCGTTCAGTTGGCTGTTCACAACATCAATCATCTGTTCCTTAAGCTGACCAATTTCTTTGTTAATGCTGTCAAGAGCAGACTGTGGATTGGTTCCTGTAGAAGCCTGGACCGTCAGCTCCCGTACTCTCTGCATAATTTGGCCCGCCTGATCCATCACCGTATCATTAAAATCAAGCCACGACACCGCGCTGTCTACGTTCCGTTGGTATTGTTCATTTGAAGATAATTCAGATCGATACCTCAAGGAATACGTAATACCTACAGGATCATCAGAGGGCTTGTTCAGCTTGCGTCCGGTAGACAACTGGTTCTGCGTATTATTCATACGCTCGGAATTCCGATTTAAATTCAGCAAAAGCTGTGAGCTCAGCATATTGTTAGTAACTCGCATAATCATGTCCCCCCGTAATTAAATACCCACTTGTATATAAAAACACAAGATATTTAATCCCCATTCTTATCTTCCCACTACACCTGTGGAGTTAATTAATTTATCCAATAATTGATCGAATGTGGTCATAAACCGAGCAGCGGCGCTGTAGGCATGCTGAAACTTGATCATATTGGACATTTCTTCATCCAGCGAAACACCGCTCACGGATTGGCGCATAGTTTCCACCTGAGATACGAGGGCTGTCGAGTTTTGTGTCTGTCTTGTTGCCTCTTGAGCCTCTATCCCCAACTGACCAACCATAGAACTGAAAAAGCTATCAATAGTAGCCGTATTCCCCGTAGAAACAGAAGTGAAATTGTTTAATTTCAAGTTGGCCATCAGGGATGCCAATGTATTATTACCTTTAACCAATTCCTCAGTAGGAGCAGTACCTGTTACACGAAGGGATGCTGCAATGGCGTTAGGATTATCGGCTATAGCGGTATTTAACGTGATGTTGCCTGCCGTTATCGTCCCGCCATTATTTGAAGCTACAAAAAAAGGTTTACCTGCAACCATATTACCGTTAGCATCCTTATCCTCTTGGGTATAACCCAGTTGATGCAGACCATTAAGACCTTTAACCGTAACTGTTAAATCCGATTGAAGTGTGCGGTTGGTCCCTGTATAAGTCACTCCGTTCAGTACAGTGCCTTCTGGCAATACCGAGCCTTTAGGTAGCGTTACAGAAATATTACCGGTCGCCAATGTGTTGGCGAGGTTATCCATTTGGGCAGTATAATCTGCTACAAATCGATCTCTGGAGAAAATCATTCCATGTACTTCGCCACCTTGCAAATCATTGGAAGCAAAAGCAGCTTGTAAAAAGGCGCCGTTAATTCCAGTAGTCGGTGTAAATCCGGCTACTAACGCTTGACCACCCATATTGACATTGTAACCTTGATCGGTATCAGTCACCGTTACATTAACGATTTTTGAAATTTTATCGACGATCAAATCACGCTGGTCACGAAGATCGTTAGCGTTATCCCCCAAACCTTCAATTTTAGTAATTGATTGGTTCAGATCCGCTATGGAGTTTACATAGCTTTGTAGCTCACTAGACTTAGCCTCCACATTCGAGGTTAAATCCGCAGATAAATTACTTAACTGTTTACTCATATGATTCATTGCATCAGTCAACGCAAGCGCATTTTCTTTAACAATAGTTCGTGCGGTTACACTTTCTGGGTCTTTGCTTAAATCAGACCAAGATTTATAAAAGTTATCTAACACCTTTCGAATCCCTGTGTCAGACGGCTCGTTCATAATCTGTTGTAGCTTATCAAGTGTGTTACTTCGAATCGTCCAACTGCCCAGCTCAGTATTTTCTCCGCGATACTGACTGTCCAAGAACTTCTCACGAATGCGTTCAATAGCATCAAATTCAACACCTGTTCCCAACTGACCAGGCACATTAGAACGGTTAATACCATAAGCCTCCATCGGGATAGAAGCTCTCATCTTAACCGTTTGCCGTGTATAGCCTTCTGTGTTGGCATTAGCTATGTTATGTCCTGTTGTATTTAAAGCTGCCGTTTGTGTAAAAAGGCTTCTTTTGGCTGTTTCTATGGAATGAAATGTGGATGGCACTCTATTTTCCTCCTCGGTTCAAGCCTTAGTGTCGAACAATCCAGGTCGTGCGAGTTGATTACTTTTCTGATCCGGGTGCATATAAGTCATCTCCTGATTAGGACGACCTACAAGTAGATCTAACGAGTAGTCAATAAACACCAACGATTGCTCGATGAGCTTTTGATTGATCGCATTAATTTCCTTTAATTCTGAAAGGGTGTGGGATAAGCGGCTCTGGACACTGAGGAGTTTGTTCTTATCTTCAGGATCAAAGACAAGACGTGCCAGCTCGGTTATAGTCAAGTTAAGCTGAGACTTAATACCACGTTCACGAAGAAGCTCATACGAAACCTCCATACGAGCTTCCTCCAGCTGTTCTACCTGTTTAAGGAGTCTGGACTCCTGGCTCAAATGCTGAACCAGGCTGTCCATATCATTTTCCATGATAATCTTTTTTTTACTATGCGCCAGTTCCAACAAGATAAGATGCTTTTGGTCTAGTTGCTCCAGCACATCAATCAATCGCTCTAAAGGCATATTCCTTCACCTAGCTTTCGGAAGATTGCTTGAAGTAAGGTAACAGCTTCTCTGCAATCTTATCGGCATCCACACGATAGGTTCCAGAAGCTACTTGCTGCTTAAGCTCCTGAATTTTCTTAACGCGGTCTGCATCACTGCTGCGGTTCAGCATTTCCATTGCTTCCGGAGAAATCGAAACCTCGTCCTTGCGGCGGGACTTCTTTTGCTCCTCTTGACGTCCTGTTTCAATATTTCGCTGATATGGATTAATAGCTCCGATGCGGTTGGTCTCGTTAATTTTCATAACTTCCACCTTCCTTAGTTATTTGATATGGTCAGAATGTATCAGACGACATAGCGTCGAACATGGTTCGTATTATGCCTTACTTCTTTATTTTGTGCATGGTTGCTAAAAATAAAAAAACCGATAAGCTCTATAAAGATTATCGGCGGTATTTGAAACTTTTTGAATAGCTGAATACGTTTTTAATTCCCCTGTACTACTTTCCACGAAGTTTATCAATCGCGCTGTAGGTACCTGAGCCCATATTATTACTTTGATCCTGATTACTACTTTCGCGTACAGCCTGATGCAGGTCTTTAGTCAGACGTGTTCGACAAGAATCGCACATATGCCCTTCACGAATCGGTATCCCGCATACCTCGCAAGGATACGTCATATTGGGCGCATTAGCAATGGAAATACGTCCCTCACGTATAAATGTTGTGATTTGCTTTACGGATACCTCAGTAGCCTCTGAAAGCTCATGCATATGAATGCCCTTATTTTCACGTATATGTTTGACACAACGTTCGTATTCAATTTCAATTTCTTTAATACAGTTCTGACAGATTCCCCTGACGTTCTTAATAAACAGCTTTCCACAGCGAGGACAGTTATCCAAGTTCATGCTCTGCAGCGCCCCTTTCCTGTTTCCGGTCTCGTTTTAGTGTATCCTTACATTACCTTATATCTAAGAGCCTCGTCTAGCGAATATTTTAAAAAAAGAGTGATAGATTTTACACAATTGCACATTTTGTACGATATCATAATAAAGGTACAGAATTCTAATGTACTCTGTATTAAGAAACGCAACAAGAAAACCAAGCATTTAAATCCCACACCAGCTAATGGGCCATAACCTAACATTAAAATTTTTCTTACATATATATAATGATATGCAATTCGTATGTAACCCAAGGAGACAAATGATTTCTGCCAGATCAATCCTATTGCATGTGTCTATTTATCGTCATACAACGCTCAGGTTTTTAGATTAAAATAAAAGCTTCTTCGCTAAAGTGAATGTTAGATGTCTGTTTAATAGAGAAAGTGTCCATACTGTCTAGTAATAAATAGGAAGAGGACGGGATGGAACATGTGGACCCCATTAAGCAAAAAGGATAATCTAATGAATGATGTGTTCAAGTT
>NZ_SLTL01000028.1:0-69038 GCF_014858585.1 Paenibacillus sp. 23TSA30-6
TTGTGGTGAGTTACCCTTTATTACCCGATTTGGCGGTTGAAGTGAATTTGGTAGCTTATTAATTGCGTTCTATATAGCGAAAAATATTGTTAAAGAGATTTTAAACAATGAATAATGACACGCACGCATATGTGGTTCAGTTACATCGTGTAGAAACATATCAAAAAAGCCGCTCATCAGATTGATCTAATGAACGACTTTTTTTGCGTAACTGCTTAGTAGCGTGTTTGCACCTTTTCAGTGTTTCTAATTTCTTATCATTTCCTTAATTCAGCAAGTACCTCTTTCGCTAAAGCAACGATATTGGCTGCGTTAAAGCCAAAGGCTTCTACAACTTCAGTTCCTTTACCGGATGCGCCAAAACGATCAATGGCTAACATCTTTCCGTCCAGTCCGATATAGCGTTCCCAGCCAAAGCTTGCCCCCATTTCAATGCCGACGCGGGCACGTATTGCTTTGGGCAAGACTCTTTCTTTGTAAGCTTCGTTCTGCTGATCAAAAGCAGATGTGTTCGGCAAGCTTACGACAGATGCTGAAATGCCTTCGTTTTCCAAGATACTCTGTGCTTCGACAGCCAGCTTCACCTCTGAACCACTTGCGATTAACAGCAAATCTGGTACTTCTTTGGAAGCAGGCGCTAAAACATATCCGCCTTTTTTCACACCTTCCAACGCCTTTTCAGAGCTGCCTGCAAGGATCGGCAGAGCCTGACGTGTAAGGACAAGTGCTGTCGGTGTTGAAACTGATGAGATCGCCATATGCCAGGCAGCGATCACTTCATTGCCGTCTGCGGGACGGATTACATTTAAATTCGGCATCGCACGCAATCCTGCCAGTTGCTCGATCGGCTCATGGGTAGGTCCGTCTTCTCCTACGATAATGGAGTCATGGGTTAGTACGTAAATCACCGGAAGTTGCTGAATGGCCGCCAAGCGTATAGCTGCTTTTAAATAATCGGAAAATACAAAGAAAGTTCCTCCATAAATCTTTAATCCACCGTGCAGTGCTATGCCATTCATTTCAGCTGCCATCGCAAATTCACGTACACCAAACCAAATGTTACGTGCTGCTGGGGCTGATTTAGAAAAACGTTCATCTCCTGCAATTAATGTCTTATTGGAGCTCGCTAAGTCAGCTGAACCTCCAAAGAAATAAGGGACTCGCTGTGCAATCAAGTTCAAGATGTCGCTGCCGGTATCTCGTCCTGCTTTACTTGAGCTTGCTTCGTAATCAGCCAATGGTTTTTCCCAATCAACGGGCAGTGTATTGGTAAAGCTGTCATGAAACTGTTTAGCCAGTTCTGGATAACTTTCCGTATAATTCACCATTAGAGCCTGCCATTCAGCCTCGGCTTTGGCACCACGAGCTGCTACTTTTTCACGAAAAAGGGTATAAACTTCCTCTGATACGGTAAAAGCCGGTAGTTCCCATTGATAGCTCAATTTTGCCGCAGCCGTTCCTGCTTCTCCCAGAGGTGAACCATGAACTTTATGCGTACCGGCATGCGGTGAGCCATACCCGATCACAGTCTTCACTTCAATAATTGTAGGTTGTGTATGATTTTCTCGTGCCAAGTCAATCGCTGCAGTAATCTCGGTAAGATCATTACCCTCTGTAACCAGGATATGTTGCCACCCACTGGACTCAAACCGCTGTTTTATATTTTCTGAGAAAGAATGACTCAGTTCTCCATCCAGCGATATGTCATTGGAATCGTATAGCATGATTAATTTATCCAATTGCTCATGGCCGGCATGAGAGATCGCTTCATTAGCCACGCCCTCCATTAAATCACCATCTCCGCACAAACAATACGTGTAGTGATCCACAATCGGAAAGGACTCCTTATTATATAAACCTGCTAAATGCCGTTCTGCCAATGCCATGCCAACAGCCATCGCCACCCCTTGTCCCAAGGGTCCCGTCGTCGCTTCCACACCGTCGGTGTGTCCGACTTCTGGATGCCCGGGCGTTCGGGAACCTAACTGCCGGAATTTCTTCAAATCTTCAATCGTCACATCAAAACCGGATAAGTGAAGCAGACTGTAAAGGAGCATGGATCCATGGCCAGCAGACAGAACGAACCGATCCCGATTTTCCCATCGCGAATTTTTGGGATTTACAAGTAATGCCTGTGACCAAAGAGCATAAGCCATAGGTGCTGCACCTAAAGGTAATCCGGGATGCCCGGAGTTTGCTTCATCAATCGCGTCTAAAGATAATGCTCGGATGGCCATAACGGCTTGAAGGTCTTGCTGGTCAAATCTCATAAAGTTTGTCCTCTCTTCCTGATCCTCGTTTTTTATAGTGTTCATTTATATTGTTTATTGCGCACTGCTTTTCGGCTTTTTCAGGCTTACCAAAATCATAATAAGCAGCACCAAACCGATCCCGATCATCGTTATCGTTTTTCCACCCATCTGGTTTAGTGCGCTCAAGAACAGCCCCACTACACCAAAGTCGGAATCAGAGAAGGTTGCGTTGGCTAACCCGAGATCCCCTAAAACAGGTATTAATAGAATGGGCATGAAACTGATGAGCACTCCGTTCACAAATGCGCCTAAAATGGCGCCACGCACACCGCCCATGGTATTTCCAAACACTCCTGCTGCTGCTCCTGTGAAGAAGTGCGGGACAACCCCAGGTAAAATAACAATCCCGCCGGATAAAACCAGAATGAGCATGCTGACAATCCCCCCCACAAAACTGGAGAAAAAGCCTATCAGTACCGCGTTCGGAGCATAGGTATAAACAATGGGGACATCCAGCGCCGGTTTGGAATCCGGTACAATTTTCGAGGAAATCCCTTTAAATGCCGGTACAATTTCAGCCAAGACCAGACGTACACCCGACAAGATGATAAATACGCCTGCAGAAAACAACCCTGCCTGAAGTAGCGCAAATAAAATATAGTTTTTCCCGTTACTCAAGTGACTTTCGACATAAGCCGGACCTGCAAAAAGGGCTACAATGATGTAGAAGACCGCCATCGTTAACGCAATACTGACCGTACTGTCCCGCAGAAAGCCGAGTCCTTTAGGGAAATTGATTTGTTCAGTGGATACAATGTCTTTCTTGCCTTTCACTGCCATACCTACCAGCCCGCCAATAGCAAAGCCGACCGCGCCAGAATGCCCCAAAGCCACATTGTCATTGCCCGTTAATTTACGGACAAATGGCTGCACAACGGCTGGAGAAAGCGACATGAAAATACCTACAGTCAGCGCTCCAAAAAGGATAAGGGAGACGGATGTGAAACCACTCACTGATAAAATGATAGCAATCATACATGACATATATAGCGTAATATGACCTGTTAAAAAAATGTACTTAAATCGTGTAAAACGAGCAATCAGCAGGTTCACAATCATACCGAAAAACATAATCAGTGCAGTGGAGGAACCATACTTACTCACGGCAAGAGCCACAATAGCTTCATTATTTGGAACGATACCGCTTACATGAAACGCTGCTTTAAACATATCGCCAAAAGGTGCAAGAGCTTGCTGCAAAACACCTGCGCCTGCGCTGATGACAAGAAATCCTACAAACGTTTTGGTCGTTCCCTTCAGGATATCCGAGAGATTTTTCCGCTGAGCCAGCAACCCTACCAAGGCAATCAACGCAACTAGCACAGACGGCTCACTCAAAACGTTAATGAGTATATTCAAAGCTTTATTCATATGGGCCAATTCTCCTTACAATAGATTTTTATCTTGTAAGACTGCTGTTAGTTTTGTGCGTAATTCCTCGAGATCGATAATGTTTTCCAGAACGACCACATCACCCAGGCTCGCTCCGCCTTCAGCAATGTCTCTGGCAAGAAAAAACACATCTGCGCTCCCAGGCGTAGCGGAGCCCAGATCGGAATGATCTACTTCCACACCCTCTACACCCATCTCATTCAATAGCTGCTTAATATTCATTTCCACCATAAAGCTTGTTCCCAGACCAGAACCACAAACTGTTAAAATTTTCATTTTTTATCGTCTCCTTTTTTTTGCATCATGGCTATAATTTCGTCCGCTGTTGTAGCTTCTTTCAAACGGTTTAACGAATCGTCGTTGACCAGAAACGAAGTCAATTCCGTCAGCGCCTTTAAGTGCAACTTATTGTCAATCGCCGCTAGGCAAATAAACATATCAATCGCATGCTCCGGCTGATCAAGCAGCAACACCGGTTTTTTCACTCGCAACAGCGACATCCCCAATTTCTGCACACCTTGTTCCGGCCTTGCATGTGGGATAGCAATTCCTTTGCCGACATGAATAAAAGCACCGATTTCCAAAACTCTGTTAATCATTGCCTGTGTGTAGTCAGGCGTAATATAGTTCTGTTCCTCTAATGGTTTGGCTGCTAGTTGAATCGCTTCCTTCCAATCCAGGGGAGCATCCGTGAATCGAATTTTATCTACAGTTAAAAGCTCGGACAACATAGGGGAATGACTCCTTTCAATTGAACGCATCTGTCGTAAATGATTTGTTAAATCTGTATAAAGTGCTTTTTCGCTTTTAATCGTGGCATGTTTCCGTATGGTAGCCATTAATTCATCTATGGGCACCGCAGAAGGTACAGGCAGATCAAAATCAGCAGCAACAGCTTGTTGCAAATAATCTTCTTCTAATGCGGTTAATAATGGGCGAGTCAAGTAAACAGGTTTGGATGATTCCAAATAAATAGTAGAAAAAATCATGTCATAGCTATCCGGAGATATCTGTTTTAATTCCGCAACCGAATGTGATTCCGTAAAATGCACGCCCGGAAATAGCTGACACAATTGCGTCCGTAACATCATGGAGGAACTGATCCCGTTTGGACATACAATTGTAGCCCGGTATACTTTAGGTTCAGGTTCTAATCTGCGGACATGCCCTCCGAACAAAATGGTAAAGTATCCAACCTCTTCATCCGAGATCCACTCCCCTGTAAAATCAGACAATGGCTTCAACGCTTGCTTGACCAGTTTGAACAGGGCGTCATGTTCTGCTTTGATAGTGTCAATTAAAGGATTAGATAAAGGCACTTCACACATAATCCTAAAGTAAGCCGGTACCAAATGCTTGTACAAGATCGATTGCAAAATAGGTTTTTCTTTAAAGGGTACTAGGGTCAGGCGTTCTACTTCCCTGATAATTTCGTCAGATACATAACTCAGCTCTTCACTGGGATAAATATGGGGCACGCCCTGCGTAGCTGACAATAATTGAATCGTTAGATATACGATCTCCATCTCATGCACTTCATTAAACAAATAAGCGGATAATTTCTTGCCCATCAGAAAGAGTGGTTGTTGTTGTATTAACTCTGTTTGCTTAACGGGCAAAAACAGTGCATTACGCCCATAGCGGAATTGCAGAAACAACAGCTCATAAATAAGTTGATCCAGCCTGTTGCCCACAAAGACGACCTGATACTCATGAGCCATATCGGTTAATTGCTGCTTGATCGTTGTACTCGTATCTTCATATTTCCAACTATCCATCACCTGCTTGATACCCGGGCGTCCCATCGGCAGCTGTAATAGTGTCCCAATACATACCGATGCAAATCGCCGCTTGTGACGCTCTTCTCCCTCCAATTTAAAACCGTCCGTTCGGTTATAATCTAATTTGACACCTTCTCCCTGACAAAGCGCACGTAGCTTTTTGACATCTGCCAAGGCCGTATTCCTGCTTACCTGGAGCAAAGACTGATAATGAACGATCGAAATCGGCTCCCGCCGGATATACGTGTATAAATAAATCAAATACAGTCGTTCATTCTCTTGAAAAACCAGTTGCTTGCGACCAAGTGACAATTCCTCATTTTTCCAGTATTTCTTAACTCTTTCGTCAATCTTAAACCCCATTTCAATTACTTCAATCTTCGGTAAATCCAACTCAATTAGTCCGTCATTTAATTTATTCAGCGTATATTCAAACTGTCGAGGCGATAAATTCAATTGAAGTCTCAACTCCGGAATTGACAACTTCGGATAGTTAACCATCTGAGTTAGCAATTGCAATGACTTGTGGTCAAACATCTTATGAGCCTCCTTGTGCTTATTATAAATGAAAATTATGAGCCATATCATAGCTGTTGAATCCAATCTTTGTTGTGATGTTGGCAGGTGTATTGGACTGAAATGTCATCCTTTACTTACATGCGAAAGGCAAGAGGCTCCTGTAAAATCAATAGTGTGACTTGTAGAGGGGAAGGCAATAATTCTACAAAACAGGTATGCCCTCTACAGGGTGCGCTCAAACGCAAGAAATAAATGGGGATATGGATTATACACCAAGTCATGTGCTATCTGAGCGGAATAAAACTATGGGAATATTAATTAAGAAATGAAGCTAAGTCACACGCCAAAATAAAAAAACACGCCCCAAGTGGCGTGTTTTTTATGATAACGGGATCTTTAGTTTAAAGAACCTACCCAATCAATTCCCCTAAACCCTTACTTCCAAATCTCGTCCGCAATCTCTTTAATGAAAGCAAGCTTCTTCCACTGTTGCTCTTCCGTCAAGATATTGCCCTCTTCTGTCGAAGCGAAGCCGCATTGTGGGCTAAGGCAGATGTGGTTGATGTCCACGAATTGAGTTGCTTCTTTAATACGGTTAATGACCGTCTGCTTGTCTTCCAGCTCACCCGTTTTAGAGGAAACGAGGCCCAGTACGATCTGCTGCTGGCCTTTCAGATGCTTCAGCGGTGTGAAATCGCCTGCACGGTCGGTATCGAATTCGAGGTAGTAGCCGTCGATGTTGTCGATGCCGAACAGGGTTTCAGCAACCGGCTCGTAGCCGCCAGAGGATGCCCAGGTGGAATGGTAGTTACCACGGCATACGTGGGTTGTAACGACCAAATCGGCTGGAAGATCATTCACGGTTTCCTGATTCACGCGGGCGAACAGCTTTTTGGTATCTTCCACATTCTCACCCGCATGCTGTCTGGCTTCCCAATAGTTTTTATCGCAGAGCATGCCCCATGTGCAATCATCCAGCTGCAAGCTGCGGCAGCCCTCATTATAGAATGCTTGAATTACGGATTTGTAAGCTTTGGCGATATCCGTCACCAGCTCATCCAGATTGCTGTAATAGGTATCGGTTGTTTCTTTATTTTCTCCTCGCAGCAGCTCGGCCAGGAACTGTGCTGGTGCCGGAATGGTTTGACGTGCAATCGCATCCTCACCCGCTACTTGCTTCAGGAATTTGAAATCTTCAATGAAAGGGTGACGGGAGTGACCGATTTTACCAGTCAAGCGTGCGGTTTCCGCTCTTGTTTCCACGCCTTGGAATTGGTAACCGTTCGAAAGCTCTACCTTTTCCACGCCATCCAGGCCCCACATAAAATCAAGATGCCACCAAGAGCGTCTGAATTCACCGTCTGTCACGGCTTTAAGTCCTACGGATTTTTGCTTTTCTACCAGCTTGATAATTTCGTTGTCTTCAATCTTTCTCAATTCGTCCGCAGAAATTTCGTTATTTTGAAATTGAATTCTAGCGTCTTTGATCGCTTGCGGACGCAGAAAGCTGCCGACCATATCATGTCTGAAAGGGGTCACTTTTCGTTGGGATGCATTGTCAAGGATGCTGCTCATTAGGGTTATCTCCTTTTTCGCTTCTGTAGTGAAGTTCTTGTAAGAAAGATAACATACATTTTCAGTTATAATGTAACTCCAATAAACTATAGCTAGTTATAGCCTAAAGCTATACCAAACTTTTTACTCGCCTATCGCCTCATGCAGCGCTTCTACATAGACGGAAGCCAGCTTGGAGAGCGCAGCATTTTTATGACAAATCCATCCCACATTAATAGACTCCTCACATTCCAAAGGTACGGAAATAATTTCGTTACCGTTCAGATCCGCACTGATCACCCCGGTAGAAATGGTATACCCGTTCAGGCCAATCAGCAGATTGAAAAGGGTCGCCCGGTCATGGACACGAATGCTTTTCGGATGCGACAACGTACTGAGAATTTCCTCAGAAAAGTGAAAGGAATTGTACTCCCCTTGCTCAAAGGACAGATACGGATAAGGATGAAGCTGGTCAATGGTCACGATGGACTGCCGGGATAGCGGATTTTTGGCACTGATAAAAATATGCGGCTTGGCGATAAACAGGCTGTTAAATTGCAGATTTGCATCTTTTAGCAGCTTATTAATCACCTTGGCGTTAAATTCGTTGATATACAAAATTCCAATTTCGCTGCGCAAGCTTTTGACATCCTGTATAATTTCATGGGTTTTCGTCTCCCGCAAAGCCAGCTCATACTCATCCTGTCCATATTGATTCACCAGATTCACAAATGCATTTACAGCAAAAGCATAATGCTGCGTGGACACAGCAAAATGCTGTGGTGAAGGCTTGGCATCCAGGTAGCGACTTTCCAGCAGCTCCGCCTGTTCGACGACCTGACGCGCATAACCGAGAAACTCCACACCCTCCTTGGACAAAGAAATGCCTTTATTGGTGCGGTCAAAAATCGTGATATGAATTTCTTCCTCCAGATCCCGAATCGCGTTCGACAGACTGGGCTGGGAAATAAACAACCGCTTTGCCGCCTCATTCATGGAGCCACGATTGGCAACCTCGATGACATATTTTAATTGTTGTAAGGTCAATGCATGATGTCCTTTCCGTTTGTGTTTCTTCTATTATATAATACATAATCACACTTCTGGAAAAGGGATAATTGTTGCTTAAATGAAATCAGCCTCTCCCCTAAGGTTTAAAAAATATAAACACCTCCCTAAATGGAAATCTTCCATTTAGGGAGGTGCTCTAGTTACGATACTTTAATTAACGAATTTTACCATTCGTGGCGATCAGCTTTTGATACCAATAGAAGCTTTGTTTACGAATACGGCGCAAATCTTTGAGATCAAACTCCTCACGATCCACATAGATAAACCCGTAACGCTTGCTGGAGCCCTGATGGGTGCTAACAAGATCAATCGCAGACCATGGACAAAAGCCGAATACTTCTACACCGTCTGTAATAGCCAGTTGAATCTGCTCGATATGTTTGTTGAAAAAGTCAATCCGATAAGGATCATTCACTACATCGCCTTCTTCAAGCTTGTCAAAAGCGCCCAAACCATTCTCCGTCACGATGAGAGGCAAATGGTAGCGAGAATAAATTTGACGCAGCGTGGATCTAAAACCGACCGGATCAATCTCCCATCCAAACTCCGTCGTTTGCAGATTGGGATTCACCGAGCCTCTGTATGCTCCAGGCTCACCCACAATTTCATGCTGATCTCCTGTATGTGAAAAATCATTTCCGTCATCCAAGCTTTCTCCTACGGTTTGAGAGGTGTAATAATTAAAGGCGATAAAGTCCGGATTTCCCTTCGCTAATATGTCCATATCGCCCTCTTCAATGACAGGCTCATATCCTTTTTCGACCAAATAGCTCCAGGCAATGTGATTGTATCGACCAAATACCGCCATATCCAGATAGAGCCAGTTGCGAATGGCTGCATAGTTATCAGCCGCCAGTGTATCTTCTGGCTTGGAACTGGCTGGATAGATAACCCCGATATTCGGCGCTGGTCCAATTTTCGCGTCAGGTAGCATTTCATGGCACAATACCATCGCTTTCGCCTGCGCGACTAACATATGATGGTTTTGTTGGTACAGTACCTTTTGCGGATTTTCCAGACTTGTATCTAATGTGCCAATAGAACCGGGATGGAGAATCAGCATGTTCTGCTCATTAATGGTTAACCAATGTTTCACCCTGTCTCCAAAGTTCTCAAACAATGTTTTGGCATACTGTTCGAAGGCGTCAATCGTCTCCCTCTTCGACCATCCGCCTTGTTTTTCAAGAGCATAAGGCAGATCAAAATGATACATAGTAACAATCGGTTCAATACCATATTTAATGAGTTCGTTAATTAATGAGCTGTAAAACGCGATTCCCTTCTGATTAACTTCACCTGCGCCCTGTGGATAAATACGTGTCCAGGCAATAGAGAAACGGTACGCTTTAAAGCCCATTTCAGCCATCAATGCTACGTCTTCTTTGAACATATGGTAATGATCACTGGTTACCTTAAAATCAGTGACCCCTTCGACGTGATTAGCCATGTCAATGACAGAGGGTCCTTTTCCATCTTCGTCCCATGCACCCTCTACTTGATAAGCGGAAGTTGAACCTCCCCAGAAAAAATCTTCGGGAAATGCCTTCAATTGATTATGTTTCATGATATAGTCCCTCCAGTTATAGTTAGATCCTTCTGATGTTCACAATCCATGTATGTGATGGTGACGCTTTCCTGTATCACACAACCAAAGTTAACAATACTTCGTTTTTCTGAACCTGCTCCTGATTTGTCTCGAATACGTCCACTTTATTTTTAGTAAGTGTGACGATGACAGGCGTCACGATTTCGTATCCTGCTTCTATGATCTGTTCCCTATCAAATTGGATTAACAAATCGCCCTGTTTCACGCTGTCGCCCTCTTTAACCACTGGATTAAAATGCTTCCCTTTCAGCGCAACGGTGTTAATTCCGATATGAATTAATATCTCTGTACCCGCATTTGAAGTCAAGCCTATCGCGTGTCCTGTGGGGAACAGCGAGGTTACAACTCCATCTATCGGCGCTACGACCTCACCGACAGACGGTTCAATGGCTAACCCTTTTCCCATGGCCTCTGTAGAAAATGCAGAATCATTCACTTGGCTCAGTGGTGTAGTCTTGCCTGTGATCGGGCTGTATATCGTTTCTTTCTTGATGTCGACGGCCACGGGTTCTTCTGTTTTCACGGATTCATCCATTTCCGGGGCCTCCCCCTTAACCTTGCTTTCATACCCAAAAATAAGGGTTAGTACCGTTGCCGCCGCGAACGAGCATGCAATGGCGATAACATAAATTAAGGTTGGCGTATATACTGGAATAGCAAAAATATTGTGAAAAACATAAGCCGTCATTTTTACCCCAAAATGTCCATTTATGGCTCCGCCTAGAGCGCCTGCGATAATGACAATCGGAATGACACGTTTAAAACGAAGCACCAGACCATACACAATCGGCTCTGTCACACCAGCCAGCAATCCTGTAATACTCGTGGAACCGGCAAGAGTTCTAAGTGTTTTATCTTTTCTCGCCTTCAGGAAGATACCAAATGCGACACCAATTTGAGCAAATACAGCTGCTGCAGCCATCGCCTCAATCGGATCACCTCCAACACCGATATTTTGAATCGTGATGGGTGTAAAACCCCAGTGAAGTCCGAAGACGACCATAAAGGTCATAAAACCGCCAAGAACAATCCCTGACAAAATGCCACTTACACCGATTAACCATGTCACACCTGAAGAAATCCAATCTCCTACCCCTGTACCGAAAGGTCCGAAAGCCATCGCAGATAGCGGAACCATAATCATTAATGCCAGCATCGGAACTAAAAAAAGCTGTAGATCCTTAAGAAGGATCTTCTTCAAAAACTTATCCACCAACGCATATATGCTAATGGATATGAAAATCGGGAAAACACTGGCCGAGTAGTTCATCATGACCACCGGTATTCCTAAAAACGATACATCAGAGCCTTTGTCCATCAGCCCCGTAAAGTTAGGTTCCATGAGGGCCGCACCGATGACACCGGCTACATAAGGATTCGCCTTCAGCTTTATACCAAGCGTGATCCCAAGCAAAATCGGTAAGAAGTAAAACACAGCATTCCCCGCAGCGGACAGGATCAGATAGGTATCACTTGTCGCAGACATCCACCCCAGCAAGGTCAAAACCGTCAGGAGTGCTTTTATCATCCCCGAGCCCGCCATCGCCGGAATCAGCGGGGAGAAACTGCCGGAAATAACTTCAAAGATTGTAGATATGACCGATGTCTTCTTTCCGCTTGATTCACCAGCCGCAGGAGAGTCCGATCCAAAATCCCTGTTTTTCATGATCTCCGTATATACATAGGCAACGTGGCTCCCGATAACCACTTGAAACTGCCCTCCGCTTTCGACAACAGTAATGATGCCCTCATGCTTCTCTAGCGTTTCTCTTTCGGCTTTTCTTGAATCTTTCAGGTCAAATCTGAGCCGTGTAGCACAATGGACAAGCCCATTGATATTTTCTTCTCCTCCAACGAGACGTACGATGTCCTCGCCCATTTTCTTATGGTCCATGTTCATTCTCCTTCTGGGCAGATTGTCTGAAAACAAAAAAATACCTAAACGAAAGGCCTGTGTAATCAAAGAAAATGATCACTGCCATTCATTTAGGTATCGCCTGCTTAACCAGTAACAATCCTTATATTTAAGTTGTGAGCCTACTATAAATCACTTAGAAATCGTTTGCAAGCTTTTTTTCTAAGAAGTAACCATATCGTTTCTGGAGGTTACACGCTGTATATGAATCGTCAAGTACACTTTTTCGTCAATCGACATAGCACTTTCATGCTTTAATTCCAAATATTGATTGATTAATTGGGTGCATTGAAAAGCCTTCGTGTATTTATCTTTGACTTGGTCATACAAGAAATTATCCCCTGAAGCTAGTTGTGCTTGTTCATTGCTCAGCAATCGTTGGGCAAAGTACTGCAAATGAGTAATAAACCGGGAATAATTGAACGAAGTTTCATCCAGTGTAATCTGATAGTAATCGGTTACAATGTTGAAAATGTCATCAATGACCTCGGTAATCTCAACCGTTTGTTTCATTCCTTGACCGTCTTGTCTTGCATTTACAAAATGCATAGCAATAAAGCTTGCTTCATGCTCATCCATTTGGATGCCAAATTGAGCATGGATGATGTCCAATGCATTCATTCCGATCATAAATTCTTTTTTGTAAAATTTTTTAATTTGCCATAACAGTGAATTTTTAAGTCCCACGGATTTTCTGTACCGAGAGATGGCAAATTGAATATGGTCAATCAGAGAAATATAGATATTGTCACTAAAAATATCTCCCATTTCCTTTTTTGCGCTGCCTACAATTTCATCCGCCACCTTTAAATACTCTACAGATGTTTCCCCAATAAGATCTATTAATTTTTGTGGAATTTTATCGGACTTTAATACAAAGGTTTTTTCTATTTTTTCCTCATCGACCCTCTGACCATTTTTCTTTTTAAAGCCCAGACCATTCCCTATGACGACAAATTCATGACCCACCTGATTTTCGACTCGAATAACATTGTTGTTAAAAATTTGCCGGATGATCATTTATCTGCTCACCTCATTGATGTAATGACAAAGTTTGTAATAACAAAAAAACCAAATAACGACTAAATCAATTAGTCATTATTTGGGTATCGCCTGCTTACCAGTAACAATCCCGAAGGTTACTTGCCCCTTCATTCAATTACTTTTACTATAACGCTTTCAAACCAGAATAACAATACAATCATGATGAAAAAACCTTTTTAGGTTCATGCTTAACTCTCTTTTCCTCCCCGAAATACGTCTTTGGCGATTTGAATAGCTGAGGCGGCTCGGGGCCATCCTACATAAAAGGCAAGCTGTGTGATTACCTCGACCAGTTCTTCTTCCGATAATCCGTTATCCTTGGCCAAATTCAGATGATAGGGAAGCTGACCCCCATGCTCACCCGCTACCAACGCGGAAATGGTTATGAGACTCCGTTCTCTGAGAGATAGCTCGCTTCTTCTCCATACATCGCCAAAAAGAACGTTCTCCGTATAGTTCACAAAAGCGGGCGCAAAATCCCCAACCTTTTCCCGTACACTCGATGTGATTAATTTATGCTTCATTTTTTCAACACTTCCCTTCGTTCCTGATGTACGGTTATGCAGATCGTATGCAGATGTGCAGTTTCCAGCTATAAAATCATCTGGGCAAGCCCGTTGCCAAAGGACCAATCCTCTAATTCCGTTTCCACCAGTGTTACAAATACATCCTCCGGCCTGATCTTGCATTCGGTGGATAAGAGTTCGGCTACCCTTTGGTAGAAGCTCTTTTTTTGTTCCGTACTTCTGCCTGATCCGAGCGTAATTTGGATATAGAGCAGCTTGTCTGTTCTCGGTACCTGTAAATAATCCGGACTGTAATAAAACTCGCTCTGCTTATGAGCATGAAAAACCTGAAAATAATCTTTTGCCGGCACCTGAAAATGTTCGATCAAAGCGTCCATGATACAGCGGCTAATCCCAGGTAGCTCCTTCTCTGTGTATTGATCCTCCATGTAACCTACTCGTACAAATGGCATGTTCATCTCTCCTGTCCGTCTGGATAAGATGATTTTACCTCATCCTTTTTCATCTGTATAATTGAAAATAATCATAAATATATTCATTTTTACCGATGGAGATGAGTGTTCATGGATCTGAAAGAGCTAACCACGTTTCGTACCATTATTGAAGAAGGAACCTTCTCAAAGGCTGCCGCCAAATTAAACTACGCACAGTCTACAGTAACCAGCCAAGTTCAGAGACTGGAGAAGGAGCTGGGATTTCAGCTTTTTAAAAGAGGATGGGATGCGGAATTAACCGCTGCGGGTAAATGTTATGCAGAAGAGGTAGATGGACTTATTCAGCATTGGAATTATGTATTGGATCAGGCTAATTCTCTGAAAAAAGAGGAAATCGGCACCCTGCATATCGGGGTAATTGAAACGGTAGCGGCTACCGTGCTGCCCGAGGTTCTGCGTCAGTTTCGGGAGCATAAGCCGAATATGACGTGCCATTTTACAGTAGGAAACACGGATGCACTCGCAAATGCTTTGATGGATGGTAAGCTGGATTTTGCAATCTCTGGGGAACCTCACTCAATTCCTTCCCTGCACTTTGAACCTGTGTATCACGAACAGATTGCTTTTATCGTATCCCGTGATCATCCCTTTGCGGCCAAAAGCGAGCTTCATCTAGAAGACCTGTACGAATACCCGCTGATCGTTGGAGGGAAGAACTGCCTGTATCATATTCGGCTGGAAAAAGAGCTTTCGCGCTTTCCGTCGATGCCGTTTTTTTATATTGTCAGTCAAATCTCATCCATACCATCATTTGTAAAAGCAATTCCTTCGGTCGGAGTAATTCTATCGTCGTTACCTGTGTCGGAAGAGTTCATCACGATTCCACTACAGTTAACAGACCCGGCTATTCCCGTTGGACTATTACACAGCAGCCAGCACCAGCAATACATGTCTTCGGCGCGAAAGCTGCTGATGCAACTAGTTAAGGAGCTTTATATGCGATAGCTCCAATGCAAAAACTACTAATAAGCTATATGCGCAAGCCAACTTAGCATAAAGAAAAAGCCGCCAAACACTCAGAAATCTGGTGTTTAGCGGCTTTACTATTATGAAAACCAGAGGGAGTGTGTCCCTCTTCTTATTTCTTTATTTTGTGATGCCAGTTATTTCGCTTCGAGCGGTTTTTTCCACAGTCCCAGAATGAACGCGGAAATCACAGAGCCAATCGCCACTGCAAGCAAGAACAGCAAAGCATGATTGGCAAGAGCTGCTACAAAAATGCCGCCATGTGGAGCTGGGAGATTGATTTGCCAAAACTGCGTCAGACCACCAGCAATCGCTGAGCCTACAATACAAGAGGTTAGGACACGCAGAGGGTCAGCAGCTGCGAATGGAATTGCTCCTTCCGTAATGAAGGACAACCCGAGTACATAGTTCGTCAAGCCAGACTTGCGCTCTTGCTCAGTAAATTTATTTTTGAAGAACGTTGAAGCTAATGCGATCGCCAGCGGAGGTACCATACCGCCCGCCATAACAGCAGCCATCATAGCTCCGTTCGTGTTACCGCTGGAAGTAAAGACACCGATCGAAAATGCGTATGCCGCTTTGTTGAAAGGTCCACCCATGTCAATCGACATCATTCCACCCAGGATCAGACCCAGAATAACCGCATTACCTGTTCCTAAATTGTTCAGAACATTGACAAGCCACGTATTAATACCACCGAAAATCGGATCAAACAGGTAGAACATAATCGCGCCTGTAATTAGTAGTCCAAATACCGGGTATAACAAGATTGGCTTTAAGCCATCCAGCGTTTTCGGCAGACCTGCAAAAGCTTTACGCAGGAAGATAACCACATAACCAGCCAGGAAACCTGCTGCCAGACCGCCAAGGAAACCTGCATTGGAGTTTACAGCCATCAGACCACCAACCATACCTGGCATTAGTGCCGGGCGGTCTCCAATACTCATCGCGATAAATCCGGCCAGTATCGGAATCAGGAAGTGGAACGCACCTGTTCCGCCGCCAATCGTTTGTAACAGTTGGAAGAATACATTATCTTCTCCCGCTACCTGTTCAATCAAGAAGGAAATTGCTAGCAAAATCCCCCCGCCTACAACAAATGGCAGCATATGAGAAATACCATTCATTAAATCCTTATAAATTTTACTACCGACGCTGCCCTTCTCCGCTTTCGACTCTTCTGCGCTGCCATTACCTTCACTACGATAAATTGGCGCATCGCCGTTCAGCGCTTTGCGGATCAGTTCTTCGGATTTACGGATACCGTCACTTACCGGTCTTTGCAATACAGGCTTGCCGTCAAAGCGGGCCATTTCAACCTTCTTGTCGGCTGCGACGATTACACCTTTGGCACGACGAATTTCATCCGGGGTCAGTACGTTTTGCGCACCTTCCGAGCCGTTCGTTTCTACCCGGATATTTACACCCATCTCTTTCGCTTTCTTAATGAGAGCGTCTTCAGCCATAAACGTGTGCGCGATACCCGTAGGGCAAGCGGTAACCGCAACCACAAACTCGTCAGAATCCGGGTTGCCAACGATAACATCTGGCGTTTGCTGTGCCTTGGCAACTTCTTTCTTCGCCTCTTTTGCTTGCTTGGCTGCTTCTACTTCGGCCTGCTTGGTATCAAACAGCTCAGATACTTCATCCGGTGTTTGCGTATTCATAAGCTTACCGATGAAATCGGTATCAATTAATAACCGGGAAAGTGCCGCCAGTGTGCGAAGATGCGTATTTGCTGCTCCCTCTGGAGCTGCGATCATGAAAAATACGTTCGCTGGCTCTCCATCCAACGATTCGAAATCTACACCTTTACTGCTTTTTGCAAAAACGACAGTCGCTTCATTCACAGCTTTGGTCTTGGCATGCGGCATTGCAATGCCGCCGCCGATTCCGGTGCTGGATTCTGCTTCGCGTTTGTAAATCATTTCCTTGAACAATGCCCGGTCATTAATGCGCCCGCTGGCTTCAAGACTGGCGATGAGTTCCTCAATCGCTCCGTCTTTTGTCGTTGCCTGCAAGTCCATGATCATCGTTTCTTTAATCATCAGGTCTGTTATTCTCATTTTTCACACTCTCCTAAGTTCGATCAGCGTGTCGACACACGCATAATAAGCTCATGATGTAGCTGGATTACCATTTTGAAATCGTGACTTGCGGCCGTAATTGTTCAATTTTCTCTCTTGTAGCCAGATCATCGGAGAACGCAGTTGCGCTTCCGGATGCCACACCCGCACGGAATGCTTCGATCGGATCGCCATGAAGGGCCAGCGTACCCACAAATCCAGCAATCATGGAATCACCTGCGCCTACAGAATTTTTAACCGTTCCTGCCGGTACATTAGCGTGGTACACTTCATTTGCCGTAATGAGCAAAGCGCCTTCTCCTGCCATGGAAATCAGTACATTCTTAGCCCCTGCCTCCAGTAGCTTACGGCCGTAAGTGACAATCCCCTCCTTGGAGTTAATAGTAACGCCAAACAACTCAGCCAGCTCATGGTGATTCGGCTTGACGAGCAGCGGCTTATGAACCAGTGCCTTCATCAGCGCTTCACCTGTGGTGTCGATGACAAATTCAGCCCCGGTCTGCTGGCATACGCTAATCAACCGATCATAGAAGTCTCCCCCTAGTGACGGCGGGATGCTTCCAGACAAGACGACAATGTCATTTTTCTGGAGACTCGACAGCTTTTGCACTAGCCCATCTGCCTCTTGCTCATGTATAGCAGGTCCCAAGCCGTTGATTTCCGTCTCATCGCCATGCTTGAGCTTAATGTTGATCCGTGTATCATCTTCGATGATTACAAAATTAGTTTTAATGGATTCTTCCCGCAATGTATCGTTGATAAACCTGCCTGTGAATCCTCCGAGAAAACCAATCGCCGTGCTGTCTGCTCCCAACTGATTCAACACGCGCGATACATTAATCCCCTTGCCGCCCGGCAGTTTCAAATCACGTTTCATCCGGTTCAAATCACCTAGCTTCAAGTCGTCAACTTCCACGATATAATCAATGGAAGGGTTCAGCGTTACTGTATATATCATCGTTATCCCTCGATTATCTTAGTTTTCTGAGCAATGGATCGGCGTGATCGTTCAGGCACCGATTCTGTAATAAGGATAGCTTCCTTCAGTTCGAACAACTTGGCAAAGGTAACTTCACCAATCTTGCTGGAATCGGCCAACACATACGTTTTGCCTGATAGCTGATGGGCACGCCGTTTAATCAGCGCTTCTTCGGGATCAGGAGTCGTATACCCCATTTCCACATCTACCCCGTTCGTTCCTAAAAAGCACTTGTCGAACCGAAAATTGTCCATATTCTGCAGAGCAATACTCCCGATTACGGCCTTGGTATGAATTTTCATCATCCCTCCCAGTAGATAGCTTCTGATTCGTTTGCTTACCAGTGCTTCTACGTGGGATAGGCCATTTGTCACGACCGTCACGTCTTTAGCTTCAATGTAAGGAATCATCGCCATCGTTGTTGTTCCCGCATCCAGATAAATACATTCGCCATCCAAAATTTCTTTGGCGGCCATACGGGCGACTGCGTTTTTCTGTTGAACGTTTTTGAATGCTTTTTCTTCCATGCCAGGTTCCTGACTTTTCTGATTCAGCAAGGAAGCCCCGCCATGAATCCGCTTTAGCAACTGACGGGCTTCAAGATCGATTAAATCACGCCGAATCGTTGATTCAGAAGCGCCCAACAGATCGACCAATTCCTGCAACTTTACAACACCGCGTTCTTGTAAGCGCTGTATTATTAACTTGTATCTTTCTTCCGTCAGCATCTTCATTCCCCCAACTTGTTCATATCGTACCATAAACCTCACAAAAAACAATCATTTTTCTTCAAAAAGATTCAAAAAACTTCATTCCAACTTCATTTTTTTACAAAATGGTGAATTCCTGCTCCAATCATCATGATTACGTTTACATTTTAAAGAAAATTCATCTACTTTTATGTAAATTCATTCTTCTTACATAGGAATTCAGCAGTAAACGTTCAAAAACGTTCTGATGCTTCCATCAGCATCATTTTACCACAACAAAAAAGCTAAACACTCGGGTTGTCCCCCTGTGCTTAGCAGATTTTCGCCAATTAACCATTTACGATTCCGATCACGAAACCATCATAGCCTTTGCTCCCTACCGTCTGAATGGCTGTAGCTGTAATCCTCGTTTCTTCAGCCAGCAAGTCGTAGAACTTCCTTACCCCCTGTACACGAGGGTCCGTACTGAAGGCTTGAATGACTTCTCCTTCCCGGATGACGTTATCGCCAATAATCACCGTGCCAGGATGCGAAAAACGGAGTGCCCAAGCTAGATACGATGGATTATTCGGTTTATCTGCATCAATAAAGATAAGATCAAAGGGGGCAACGTGTTCTTCCTCCATCTGTGCTAACTGTTTCAACGCGTCTCCCTCACGAAGTTCGACCATTCCATCCAATTGGGCCAATGCTATGTTGGACCGGGCTGTTTCAGCATGAAGCGGATTGGCTTCCAGCGTAACAATTTTTCCGTCCTTCGGCAACGCCCTTCCCAGCCAGATTGTACTATATCCTCCCAAAGTACCGATCTCCAGCACGCGTTGTGCACCTTGCATTTGAGCAAAGATATTTAACAGTTTTCCCTGATTGGGTGATACATCATACGGAGGCAATCCCGCTTTTTGATTAGCAGCCAATACCTGTTCCAGAACAGCATCATGCGGAATGAGACGATCCGAAATATACTGGTCTACTTGATCCCATGTGTTCGTTTGATTCATTTGCTCCACTCTCCTTTGGATTAACTTACATTTTGATTGTAAATGAATTATTATTATAAAAATAATCACACCTGTTGATTAACCACTAAATGGTAGAAAAAGAGCCGTCAACTCGGTAAAATGTTTGTACCCCTACAAACTTAACCGAAAGGTGACGACTCCATGAAAAAGTCTATCACGATCCCATTCATCCTTCAATCTATTCTGACACCGGAAGAAGTGCAAAGCGTTGCCAAGGAAACAGACTATGAAGACAAAGCCCGTAAATTCACGGTAACCCACTTACTTCGATACTGGTGTGTAGCTGCCTTAGAACAATGGGACAGTTATCGTTCCGGTGTGGATCTTGCCGTTCGCAGTGGCTTACCTAAGGTTCATTATTCGTGTTTTTCCACCAAAGCGGCCGAAGTCCCCTTTGCTATATTTAAGGAGCTTTTTCATCGGGTCATTCACAAGTGTAGCCGAGAAACACGCCGAAAACTTACGTTTCCCAAAGAATTACTCCTCATCGATTCGACCACCATGACGGTGGGAAAAACACGACTACCCTGGGCTCCTTATCACGGGGAGCGTGCAGGTATTAAACTTCATGTCGCTTTACAAGCCCAAAATGGGCAACCCCTTCAGGTGGTCGAAACGCTGGGTTCCAAGCATGATGGCCCCATGAGTGAAGCGTTGGCTCAACCGGACTACATTTTGGTGATGGACCGTGCTTATGGGAAACTGGAGCGTCTGGATGACTTCAAAATCCAAGGACAATCCTTTGTCATTCGGCTTCGTGACAATGTCCATTTGGAAAAACCTCATGCACTATCCCGTCTCAAGCCATCGGATTCAACTATCCTTCGAGATATGACTTGCCAGCTAGGAACATCGCAGTGTCGTTCCAAGCAACGTCATCGTGTCGTCATATTTCGAGATTTTGAAGGTCGGGAAATTCGGGTGGTAACAGATTTAATGCAGGTCACGGCAGAACAAATCGCACAGATGTATAAAGCTCGGTGGCAGATCGAAGTCTTTTTCCGTTGGATCAAGCAACATTTGAATATTCCAACGTTATTTGGCACGACGGAAAATGCGGTCTATGGGCAACTATTCTGCGCTCTCATTGTCTATGTCCTGCTCAAATGGCTATTTGATGCTGCTCAAACAACGTGGCCCAAACATGCCATTCTTTCCTTTGCCCGATTTTCTCGTCTTTTTCTTCTGCAAAAACTACCAGTGGAATGGCTGATCCAGATTCAGCATGTTCTTCTTAAGCGTGTCTCTGCTTCTATAAATCAAATTACTTATTCTGGTTAATCAACAGACGTGAAAAATAATATATGTTTTTGCTCTATTTATAATCTGAATGTATGAATGATCGAAAAGGAGAGTTCTACAATGAACCTGCATGCGTTCCGTTTATTCCATGTGGTCGCCTCCACCGGAAGTGTGACACGAGCCTCTGAACTATTAAATATCAGCCAACCTGCTATTACCGCTCAAATTAAAAAATTTGAAAAAGAAATATCCCTCACACTGCTCATGCCGCTGGGAAGAGGAATTGCCTTGACCGATGCTGGTGAAAAGCTTGCTTTACTCGCTAAACGGCTCTTTGCCGTTGAACAGCAAATCGAACAATTCTCACAGGATTATCGTGATGGAACCCATGGGCATATCCGGCTGGCTGCTACTTATTTACCGGCTCATTTTCTAATTCCGACCTGGATTGCGAAGTTCAAGCAACAATATGAACACGTTGAAATGACGATTAACACAACCAATTCCAATGATGCATTGAAGCAGCTATTAAATATAGAAGTGGACTTTGCCGTCTATGGGGGACTACCGGAACAACACCCGGATACGATTGAGACAGAAGAATTGTTTCGTGATGAGCTATGGTTTGTCGTCGCACCGGATCACCGATACGCTAATCAGCAGGTCACTTTATTAGAGATGATGCATGAACCCTTTGTTATGCGTGAAAAGGGAAGCTCGACACGGGAGCGATTGTTTTCCTTATGTCGAACCTACAATGCTCCAGCTCCCCAGATCACCCTGAACTTCACGGGATTGCATGAGGCCATTACCGCAGTTATTGCCGGATACGGTGCGAACTTTGTGTCTTCGTTGGTCGTGCGCGAATATGTAGAACGCGGCGAGCTGTGCCGGGTATACGTCGAAGACATCCAGCTTCATAATTCAATCGCCATCTGTACCCGCAAAAATGAACCTCTATCTGCCGCTGCCCTGAACCTCATTCAGCTTATTCGCAGCAGCTCTTGCCGCCCCACCTTCATTTCGATGGTATCTACCAATGAGAAAAATTCAACAAATCCAATATCATAATCATTTTCAGGTACATTCACACGAAGCTGGTCACCCGTCAGGAAGGTCTCAAGGTCCTTAGGGAGCTTGTAGCTTTTTAAGGCATGTCGTTTATTTTCCAGGCTATGAAATTCCGGAGGCTCCACAGACTTTAAATACTCTGCCGTCTCCGTGTTTTTATTAGATATGGCAATCGTATATGCTCGTTCTCCGTCTTTTTCCGTCAGCGTCACATCAGCGCCTTGCTCGACCAGATACTTCACCATCGCAAAATTATTATCTCGGGCCGCTACGGTTAAAGGCGTGGCTTGATAAGGATATACCATATTAGGAGCATTGAAATTAATATCTACACCATGCTCCAACAGAAAAGCTACCGTTTTTGAGTCATGCTCACTAACCGCATTTCGCAGCGTTGCTCCACCATGCTGCTTGATATCCAGGCCAAGCTCATGAATAAGCGGGATATTCTTTTTATTACCGTAGTAAGCTTGTTCATAAACACCTGATTTCACATGATTTTTCCCGTTCAGCTTGGCACCATGGGCAACCACATAGCGCACGACCTCTTCTGTACCATAGCGAACAGCCGTCAGGAATGCCGGATTGCCTTTCACATTGAGTTGAACCCCCTGTTCCACCAGCAGCTTCAACACATCCAACTGCCCGGAGATAAGCGTAATATCCAATGGACTAACGTGGTATATTTGCTGAGTACGATGCCTTGTTCAATATCCCAGCCTTCGGTCAGCGCTTGACGTAAAGCAGATATATTGCCTTCAACGATATGCATTACAATCTCGGGAAGAATGTCAAAATTACCGATATCTTTTAATTTGACCATCATCAAGCCTTCTTTCTGTATGTATCTCGTAGCTATATCTCTATTTTATACCATCCCCTCTTTAACATAAAATCGCCCGATTCTCCAAGCGTCATACCCTTCTACTTTATAAACAAGTGAGCATTAGGAGGCCAAAGCTCGTCGTTTTGCCATCGAGTCGACTCGACCACAAGGTGTTTGGGCCAAGCATATTCCGGAATTAAAAGAACACCCGGAGCTGGCACTTCCACTTTTGGAAGTAGTCCAATCCGATCCTGCCAAATATGTTCAGGACTCTGTGGGCAATTGGCTGAATGATGCCAGTAAAACCAATCCCGAATGGGTGCTTCAAGTGTGTGCTGCGTGGCTGGAGACTTCGGATACGAAGGAAACCAAACGAATTGTCACCCGGGCCCAAAGAAGCTTGATAAAAAAGCAGTAATTAGAGACTCTTCCCCATCCAGATGATAGACATAAACTAAACTATGAGATATATCTGGAATATTAGGAATGGAGGAATTCCTATGTCTATTATTTGAATACGTCTGGAAGCAGACAGTATAGTGAGCGGAAATATTAATGTCACAACGAATATTAATTTCACTCCTGTTGTTAATCGTTATACAGCTACCGTAGTGCTGGGCAACATCGTGGGAGGAGTAACCACCATTCCGGCACAAAGCTTCACGAATGATAGCGGCGCTTCAGTTGCTGCCAACGGACTTACGGTTCCGACAAGCAGCGGCTACTACAATATATTCGTAGGTGGCACTTTGCAGCGAGGCGGATTAACGACGCTTACCGCTGCTAATTTAATTATAAATACAGGCTTGATTGTTGGTGCAACGGTAGTCCTGGAGGTGATTAATTTCAACACTAGCGCCTCCTCAACCTCTGTCAACAACGTCACAGTGACGACTACCATAAGTGACTGAGCTGACTCATCATAAAATAACCATAAAAAAACCGCCAAACACAGGGTTTCTCCTTGTATTTAGCGGTTTATTTCTCTGTGAACCAAATAATTTATCGGAAATGTATACACGTTCTGCACGAAACCTAAATCTTGAAGTTCTCCACCAAAACCTGCAGCTTCTCGGCCAGTGAGGAGAGGAGCGATGCGGAGGATTCCACTTCTTGCATGGCGGCAAGCTGTTGCTCCGAAGAGGTGGACAGGGACTCCGCCCCTTCAGCCGTATGATTAGAGACCGTAACGATATTCTGAATGGCTTCAACGAGCCCTTCGCAGATCAGCGCCAACTCCCGGACTGTGGCTGATATTTGCTCGCTTTGGGCAGACATATCGGATACGGAGACTTCGATCTCAGAGAAGGAGCGTCCGGCCCATATGATCAGCTCCTTGCCCTGCAGCATTTCGTCCGTGGAACGCTTCATAGTTTCTCCCGCCTTGTCGATTTGGGGGATAATCAGACTGACCAGCTCGCTGATTTGTCTGGCGGATATGGCCGAACGTTCGGCCAGCTTGCGGACGGAGCCGGCGACAACGGCAAAACCCTGGCCCTCTTCTCCGGCGCGCGCAGCTTCTATCGCCGCATTCAGCGACAGCAAGTTGGTCTCCTCGGCGATGCTGGCGATGGTGCCGACGATGTTCTCAATCTCCTTGGAATGACTGCTAAGCGTATCAATAATGCTTGAGAGATCACCGATGCTTTCGCTCACAACTCCCATTTGGGAGGTGGTGGAATGCATCGATTCCTGGCCAAGACGCGCTTTCTGAACATTATCGGCGGCCTTATTCATCGCGATGTCCGCATTGCCAGCAATATTGCTGATGAAGCGTGACATATCCTGAACGGCTTTATAGCTTCCTTCCAGGTTTTGCAGTTGGGTATGCGCCCCATCGGCCAGCTCAATCGTAACATTCACACTGTGCTCTCCAGCACGGTTCGTTGCCTGGGCGCTGGCAGACAGCTCCTGAGAGGAAGAAGCGACCAGCATGGAGGTGTGATTGACCTGAGTAATCAGGTTGCGCAGGTTCATTGTCATATCGTTGAAGTCGCGGGCCAGATTCCCGATTTCATCCTTGCTTTTGAAGAGAAGCGGTTCATGGGTAAGGTCGCCCTTTGTAATAGTGTTCACAGAGGTTGACAGCTTGGTAAGCGGACTTACCATACGGCGAATCAACAGGTAAGCGACAAGGATAGCCACGATGAAGATGGAGCCGCCAATAATGAAGGGCTGAACAATAATATCCAACGTCCGTTCCTGAATTAACGAGCCGTCAAAATTGATAGCCATCAGTGCAACAATGGGCTTGGTGGGATCATGGTCCTGATAAATGGGGCCATATCCGGTTTTGAGCGAGGTTACTTCATATGTATAAACCTTGGAGTATGCGGAATGCTTCATAGTAGTTATCATTTCCTTGTCTTCGTCCGTGAAGTAGAAGGAATCGCCAGCTTGATAGCCTCTTTGCTTGAAGTTGGCATCGGCGGCGAGAATTTTTCCATCCAGAGAGAGAATGAAAGCCTCTTTAAAAATAGGCTTATGTGCTACAATCCAGCCGATTCGGTCTTCAATGGCAGCAAGTTTGCTGTTATCTCCACTGACCAGAGCCGATATATCCGCAGGATCTATAAGGCCAGTCGTAATATTGGCGCAACCCACCAGCTCGATCCCAGCAGCTTCATCCACTTGATGGTAAGCGGTACGATATCCGAAGTATCCAATGGAGGAGCCTACGAGAAGCAGTATGATGAGCATCATCCAAGTTAATTTTGTTGCCAGCTTCATTATTTGAACCACCAATCCTGACTCTAATAAATTTTTGTGACAATCAGTTTTTCACTGCTACGATTATAGCCTATCAACACTTACTATAATATGGCATTCCGGTGTCGGAATATGTCGTTTTTTGTGAGAATAGTCACTGTTTTTTGTAAATGGGGACGTTGCAGCGAGCGGCAGTCATTAATGGCGCGGTGACGACAACAATAAGCGAATGAGGTGAGAGCTACGTTGAATAACGATAAAAAAACCGCTAAACACAGAGGTTTACCCTCGTTTTTAGCGGTTTTTTTTCTATGAATCAAATGTTTCATCGGTAACAGCTGTATTCAGCTTTATTTTTTAAGGGCTAATAAGAGATTAACTATGGTATCCAGTTGAAGCTCCAGCGAATAAGGATCTTCCATCACAAACTCATCCCCTTTATCGCTGAATGAGCCATACATATAAACCTGTCCTTTTTTTACAGCCGGAAGGCCTTTCCATAGCTCACTCTGCAGAATCTGATTGGCCCCTTCATCTTCTGAGCCATATACAAAGATGTGATCTCCCATATACTCAAGTAAAACCTCAAGCGAAATATTTTCAAATCCTTCTTTCATGTTCAGTGCTTTCTTTGTAGGTGGCAGCTTTAGCATCTGATAAATGGTCGGACTTCCGTAATTGCCGCCTTTCGCTGCCAAAACATATATCGATTTATTGGCGACTTGTACAATTGAAACCGTCTCTCCGTCGTTAACGATACCTTGAATTTTCGTTCTGGCCTCTGCAGCTTTCTTCTCATATTCAGTAATCCACTGCTCGGCTTCTTTCTGCTTGCCAAAGATTTCACTGATTCTGCGGAATTTATCCAGCGGCCCCGCTGTAGATTCGCCCTCCCAATATGGCAGGAACACAGTTGTTCCAACCTTTTGGTAGCTGTCGATGTTTTTTTCTATCGAACCTATAATTAAATCCGGTTGCAGAACCGTCAGTTTCTCCAGATTCATAGGGAATTCGCCGAGATCCTTGATTCAGGCCAACTTCTCTTTGGGATATCCCGATTTATCAATCCAAGCCTCATTCAGCATAAAGCTTCTGACTCCTACCGGAATAAATCCCAGTTCAAAAGATGACCCATATACTGATCAGATGCAACTCGTTTCGGGTTTGCAGGTACTTCTACATCTCCTTTTAGTGTCGATACTATTCTTGTTTTTGCTTGTACCGTTGCTTGTCCATCCTCATTGGATGATGTCGTTGTAGGTTTAGCCTCTATTTGCGAGCTTCCATTTGTATTTGTAGGAGCGGAACAAGCTCCCAGCATCAATGATAAACACAGCATAATCATCATGGCCGTTATTTTGACTCTTCCGTGCATAAATAAATCTCCCTCCGCGTTATACCGATATTGATAATCAATATCAGTATAACGTGTGAAAGGTGTCTGCTGAAGGGCATATGTTAGCAACGTTTGGGGCATATCCTGATCTTGCTTCCTGACATGATGCTGCCGTTCTTTTTTGAATCGTACAGGAGAAAGTCCCTTGTATTTCTTGAAGCTGCGGCTTAATGAATGAGCATCCGGATACCCCACACTCTCCGCAATTTCCTGTAAAGTGGCGTCCGTCTGCATTAAAAGCTGAACTGCTCAAATGGATTCAAGTGTCATAGATCGGCTGGAGTACTCACGAATATATGCTACAGCCTGCGATACAAGGTCGGGCTTAAGGGGGGCACTGCCCTGCCGATACAACTGCTGCAATAACTCATATACAAATTGATGAAATAAGGCTTTGACATGCAGTTTACCAAGTCCGGAAGCCTCGCGCCATTCTTGCTCCAACAGCTTCACTTTATCATACAGGGGCAGCGGATAATGAGGTGCGAAGGCATACTGATTCTGAAAAGGATTTTTCTTTTCCAGCAGTTGTGCAATCTCCTTGCGACTGGGTAAAGCCAACGTTGCCTTGTACAGAATGATGTAATATTCAAGCACATGAAAACGCTCCACCTTATGAATGCTGTCGTCCAGCAGCACTCGCGCACTTCCGCGCAGAGTAAACAAGAACGCACTAGCCGGAAGTCTATAGCTCCGCAACTCCTCCCCTTTACCCATTTTCTTATGACGAACATCCATCACTTGTATAAAAACATGATTCCAGAGCAAGATGTGATCATTTAATTTCATTGCTTTTGTCCAGCCCCCGATCCAAACCATCCACGTACCTGATCGCATTCACATTCAACTATAATACATTATAGTTGATAATTATTCTCACAGGCAATGAAGTGATTTTGTACGGAGCCTCTACTTTGTACTGTCCATTTTTCTGACCGCGTTCTCCGCAGCCTCCATGATTACTTCTCCCAGTGTAGGATGGGGATGAATGGTTAGAGCCAAATCTTCTATGGTTGCTCCCATCTCAATAGCCAGAGCAAGCTCCGAAATGAGCGTTGACGCTTCGACACCCACGATTTGCGCACCCAGCACGACTCCCGAGTCCTGTTTTGCTACGATTTTGATATACCCCTCTGCTGCTCTCAATGCCAATGCCCTGCCATTAATCGTAAAAGAAGCTCTGCCAATAACAATCGGTAAGGATTTTTCCTTTGCTTCTGTTTCACTTAGGCCCACACTAGCCAGCTCCGGTTCAGAAAAGACAACCAGCGGTATGGCTTTATAATCCACTTTAGCAGCCTGACCTGCAATCGCTTCTGCTGCGATCTTCGCTTCATAGGAAGCTTTATGGGCAAGCGCTGGACCCGCCGTAATATCTCCAATGGCAAAAATATGCGGAATAGCCGTTCTACACTGCTCGTCTGTCTCGATCAATCCCCTGCTCGTCACTGGCAAGCCAATACGCTCCAGTCCTAACCTGCCATCCGTATTCGGTTTTCTGCCTACAGTAACTAATACAAACTCTGCGGTGACATGATGCTGCTCCTGATCTTTTGAATAATGCAGCGTAATGGTATCCGCATTCTGTACGGCTTTCTCGGCTGTCGCCCCAGTTACGATGCTTACACCATCTGTTTTCAACTGCTTAACAACAGGGGCCACAAGGTCCTTCTCAAATCCCGGCAGTACCCGTTCCCCTCCCTCCAGAATCGTTACCTTTGTTCCAAATTTGGCATACATCTGTCCAAGCTCAACGCCGATATATCCACCGCCTATGACGACTAGACTGGTTGGAACCTCTGAAAGCGAAAGTGCCTCTGTAGAAGATAAAATACGCCCTCCGAACGGAAATGCATTCAACTCGATTGGACGGGAACCGGTTGCCAATATGGCATACTTAAAGGAAATCGTTTGTTCCGCTCCATGTTGCTTGATGATGGCGGTATGCTCTTCAACCAAGCTTGCCTCCCCTTCCAGAATGCTCACTCCTGCCGTTTTCATTAAATAGCCGACTCCGCCTGCCTGCTTAGTTACAACCCCCTGTTTGAAAGCTTGAGCATTCACGAATGACGCTGCTGCATCTGTCTGATTGAACTGCCTGAGTACCTCATAGCGATGTGCTTCGGCAATTAAAGCTTTAGATGGAATGCAGCCCACATGCGTGCAGACTCCACCTAGCTGACTGCGTTCGACAATCGCTGTCTTCATTCCAAGCTGAGAAGAACGCAATGCCGCCACATAACCTCCCGGACCTGATCCAATGACCAGTGTATCTACAGATTCAAGCTTGCTCATAACCAAATACCCCCTGTTAAAATAGCCTGATTTAAATATGATGATCATAATATATTATAGTCATCATATTTAAAATGCGTCAATAGTCGTGATCAACCATGCTGAAGTTGTCGTGGCAAGAAGACCAATTGACACGTTTTATTATGATGATTATAATATTTTGAAGTTAGCATTATGAAGCCGTGGAGTGATTACAATGCCTTATCCAAAAGGCCATAAGATGAAAGTGCGGAGTAAGATCGTTGAAAGTGCTGCCCAGGCTTTTCGCGCCAACGGTATCCACGATGTAAGTGTGCCTTTTATTATGAAAGGCGCCGGATTAACTCACGGCGGGTTTTATTCACACTTTGACAATAAAGAACAGCTAGTCGCCGAAGCCTGTCGCTATGCCGTCAGTAATACCCTTGCACTTCTTCAGAAGGCCGTTGACCAAGAAAAGCAAGATCCCAAAATTAATGTTGTCATCGACTACTATTTAAGCACCCATCACCGTGATCGAACAGAAATGGGCTGTATTATTCCTGCCCTTTCCGTAGAAATAGCCCGTTCTTCCGAAGAAATCCGGCAGATATTCACGCAGGAGCTGGAACGAATGATTACGTTTATCTCCAATTTGGCGGGAATGGATCTGTCCAAAGCTAGGGCATTGTTCAGCAGTATGGTCGGTTCTCTTGTGCTTGCACGTTCTGTTAATAATCCTGAACTGAGTGACAGCCTTCTCTCAGCAGGCAAACAACACGCCAAAGCGCTGGCTAACAGTTGAATGTGAACATGTTTCACGTACGCAAAAAAGCCGCTAAACACCAAGAAATCCTTGTTGTTTAGCGGCTTTTTCCTATGGATCTAAACTCCAAAACGGGGGTAGCGATCGGTCAGAGATTCGAAGTCTCCACCTGCCAAATCTCAGTTATGTTCCAAATCGTTTACGGTAACCGCATTTGCGGCACAGCTCTTCCACCGCTTCTCTCTTGGAGAATCCGAAGTACAGACGGTTTGCACGCTCCCCTTCCACAATGTCGGAAAAAGATTGTTCGTGCACGTTACCTAAATTAATGACACCTTCTCCATCAAGACAGCAAGGGACCACTGTTCCATCCACCAATACCGCCGCCTGGCTACGGAGTGCATGGCAAAAGCCTTTTCCGTCATCTTCCGGGGCGCTGAGGCTCGGCCATTCAAATTCATGATCCTGATTCAAATAAACGTTTGGTGCGATTTTGACCCCACTGCCCGGTATCACTTTTTCCTCAATCCGATAGTCCAGTCCAAACTCTTGCTCCAGTCGTTCAAGTGTTTCCCGGTTGCGCTGACGCTGCACATTAGTCAAATTATCTTCAGTCAAGTTCCAGAGACGGAACGAAATAATGACATTGTGTTTCACCGCTTCTCTTACAAACGTAAAAATATTGCCCAAATACCCTTCACGGTCTACCGAGCCTTCATGCCCATCGAAGCTGTGAAGCGAAAAATTCATCTGCCGTAGCGCGGGTTTACCCAACAGCTTATGTCCGGTTTTGGGTAGCAGAGTGCCGTTGGTGGTAATATTCACCTTCAAACCTTTTTCATGAGCGCTTTCCAGCAAAAGATCAATTTTCGGATGAAGCAGCGGCTCTCCTTTTACATGCAAATAAATGAAATCCGTATGCGGCTTGACCTGGTCAAGAACGTCGCGAAAAATTTCCGGATCAATAAATTTTTTAACACGCTGCGTCTGAGGGCAAAAGCTGCAAGCGAGATTACAGATACTTGTAATTTCAATATATACCTTTTTAAAAGTCTTCAACATGATTTCCCCATTCCAGCTACTATCCTGAACATCTGCTTATGCTCACTAATCTTATGATTATAACGGGTTATCACTGACAGGTAAATCATTTATGTTCGTTCATTTGCTCATCCTTTGCTGTCGTCAATTTGCTATTGACCTTAGGTCTGACCTAAGGTTTATAGTGAAGTTATTCAACTACCAGTAAGGAGTCCTGTCATTGAAAGAACACATTACGATCAGCCAGCTTGCTCAGCTCATGAATGTATCTGTACATCAACTGCGATATTTTGAAGAAAAGGGAATCCTATATCCATCACATACTGAAGAAAATCAATATCGGATGTACGGGCTTCATGAGATTTATCAGCTTTCGCATATTTTATTACTACGTAAATTAAATGTCCCTGTCGGTCAGATTCAAGAATGTATGACTTCCTATGCTGCCGATGATTATAACCAGCTTTTAGAGCAATCGTTGCAGAAGGTACAAGCTGAAATAGCTAACTTGAAGATGCATGAACAGTTTATTCACAAAATGTTTGAAGAACATAATAATCGGACCCAGCAGGGCGATGAGTATCAGGTCAAACGATTAGGTCCCCGTCATTTAAAGCTATGGTTTGCATTGGAGAATGGTCAAGAGCTCACTGCCGGAAACCTATTTAAACACCGCCCTGCCCCACCTCGATTATTTGAAAATGACCTGCATTACTTGTCTGATGCCGGACAGGTGAAGCTATGTTATGAAACGGCGGATGTGGCTGACTATATTCTGGAAGAAGGCAACTATCTTTATAAGCATCTTTCCGTCATTGAAGAACCTGAGATTGATTATGAAATCAAACAAATGGAACGATATGTAGCTCATCATCGATATAACTGCCAAAGCAAGATTGTTCTAGTAGAAAAATCTTATCTTTCGATGTTCGACAACAACAAGCTGCAATATGAAATTCAAGTTAAAGTAGAATAAATCTTGGAGGGCGTTACATGAGTGCAAAATCCTTTGACATTGTTGCATACCAGAAACAAGACCATGAAGCTGTTTGCAGTCTTTTAGTTGAATCGTTTAAAGCAAAATTCCAATCTCTTGTTACACTGGAGGATCAAGCTATACAGCAGTTGTTAATGAAGGTTTGGGTTCAGAATCCTTATTCTACATCTATGAAACAATTTGTAGCCAAAGAGAACGAAGATGTTGTCGGTGTTCTTTCCCTCAAATGGAAGGCCCCCTCCTCTTCACTTCCTAAAACAAACCCCATTTCTTTAGCTCCGCTCCTAAAACAGTTTGGTTGCTTCAATGTATTTAAATTTTTGACAGGTATGCACGCGCTGGAGTATACCCCCGCTGCAAATGAGTGTTACATTGATCATTTGGCGATTCGTTCAAGTCATCGTAACCGGGGAATAGGACGCCGTCTTCTAGCTTTCGCACAGCAATTTACGGTTGAATCTGGTTTTCATGCATTGACGCTCCATGTAGCGCATAAGAACCAAGGGGCTATCCGTTTGTATCACAAACTGGCGTTTGAAGTAGAACAATCCAAGTATAATGGGTTACGGCATTTTTGGTTCAAGGAGCCTGTATGGTATCTGATGAGTTGGAAAGAGAATCTGCATTCGAGGAGAGAACATCGTTGAAAAAAACATTCAAGCTTACTTTTGGTATTGCGGCAGCTCTGGCTGTTGCCTTGATACTAATTGTTCTATATCAAAATTCCTACAAGATGACAGAAGAAAAAATACAAATTAAGACACCTAAAGGGCTGTTAACAGGTACATTAGCTTTGCCTAAGAACTACTCGGGAAAGGTTGGATTGGTTGTTTTTGTCCATGGGGATGGTCCTATTAATGACACATATGATGATGGATACAAACCACTGTGGGAAAAGTTCGCTTCCAAGGGTTATGCCTCCCTGTCACTGAATAAGCCCGGTATTAACAGCGCTCCTGGCAATTGGCTCGACCAAAGCATGGAGGACCGCGCACAGGAGATCCGATATGCAATAGACTGGGCAAGAAGCTTACCTGTAGTTGATAAGCAAAAAATCGGCCTATGGGGAGCCAGTCAAGCAGGATGGGTCATTCCGAAGATCGTTAAAGAGGAGCACAATATTGCTTTCAGCATCCTTGTATCGCCTGCCGTGAACTGGATTTCCCAAGGACAATTTAATACCAGAAAAGAAATGGAACAAGAAGGAGCTACTCCGCAAGAAATTCAAAAGACATTGAACTACGATCAAGAAATTCTACAGTTACTGAAAAAACATGCTTCTTATGAAGAATATCTAAGCATAGCCGATCCTGACGATATGATTTCCAAAGAAAGATGGAGCTTTATAGGCAAAAATTTTCTGTCTGATTCCACCGAAGAATTAAGTCACTTCCATTCTCCTATACTCTTGGTTCTGGCTGGTAAAGATATTAATGTTGATGTAAAGGATACCGAGCGAGTATATCGCCAAAAAATACCTTCAGAGCTGCTGTCCGTGATTCATTTACCTGAAGCCGACCATTCCATGATGGATGAAAAAATCGCGCGTTCAAAATCTCTAACTTTTTTAACAGCCGTATTCGCCCCAAGAAAATTGGTGAATGACGAGTACCTGAAAATCCTTGCCGATTATGTCAGTCAGCGTTAAACAATGATGTTCTTTTTTGCCATACTTCTTTTGAATATGCTAATGAAAACCCCATCGAAAGATAAAAGGGCTGACCGGAACCCACAAAAATTCTTTCTGCACCTTTGTCCTTGACTCTTTTTATGGCTTCATAAATAACGGCTTTTCCAAGCCCCATTTTTCTATACTTAGGTATCGTACCTACCGGCTCCAGTATTCCTATTTTATTTAGCTCGTCGTACCAGAGAGTAGTGAAAGAAGCAACTTCATTGTTTTGATCCAGGATGACTACATCCAATTCCGGTATATAATCAGGGGCATTTCTCAATGATATATAACATCGTTCAGCGACATTATGATCTAGATAATCGCCCTTGTAATACCCAAATGCTCTTCCATGAGCAAACCCTTTTTCAAAATCCCCCACTTCATTCGCATCCGAAATTCTAAACCCTTTTGGTAATTCTACCTTTACATCATGGGGTACATTCATATAGGACGTCGTTTCTTTCCCATCCTGCAAGATATAACTTCTTTTTTTCAAAAGCTCCTTAAGTTGTTCTCCCTCCTCGTTTACGATTAAATCTAAAGTGGTTACTCCCTCATTGTGTAAAGCTAATTTCATTTCAGCATAATCTATTAATTCATTTAGAAATTCATTTGAAAAATCTCGATCTGCAAGCTGGAAATAGGCTTCACCTATGTTACCTTCTCCTTCCGGGTGAACAACAGCAACAATTTCTTTATGCTCATCCTCCCAAATCCCAACAGTCTCAGGCCACATTTCAAATGTATTGTGCATGATTTGTCCCCAATATCTACAAAAATTCCATCGATCTATAAACCAATTTTTGAGGTTGGGGCTACTTTTGAGGGAGTGTTTCAAAAAATCTCTAATCCTTAAAAAGTCATGCGTTTCGAATTTTTTCTGAGTATACTTCATTATTTACCTCCTGCTCTTCTGCAATGACCTTATTGTAAAGATTCTGGAAGTTTAGATATATGCCAAGTTCTTTTATCAAATGTTTGTAACGTTATACTTATAAGAGGACAACAAAAACCCACAGATCATCTCTGCGGGCACATTTTTTATTTTTTTGAATATACGATTTTCTTAATGCGGTCTACAGACAGTCCGTATTGTTCTGAGAGTTCGTCAATGGGCACCCTCTCGCTGAATCTTGCACGTATCTCTTCGTTCCGAATGAGATAATAAAGGGCTGCGCCTGAGCTTTCTCCCCATCTCCGACGCTCACTTGGACGACTTGGGATATAAATGAGTTCTCCTTGTATATACCGCTGAACTTCCTTAAGCAAATCATCAGGAAGTAGATCAGTTGCCTTCAAATAATTCATGTAGGGCTCGCTCCTTAAAATAAATTTTACATTTTAAGGGCAAAGCCTGCGTCTGCCAATAACTAATCCTTACAGGCGAAATATATTCGCTCCATACCAAGCTTCGCCTTGTTTATTCCGCAGGCTTTGCATGGAGCAGATTGAGTACGAAATCAATGATACGATACATCGTTCCCCCTCCTTTTTGACATCATATTGGTTTTCACTTAGTCCAGTTCAATGATTAGGAACTCAACTCATGTTATTGTAAAATGCGAACTGCGATGAAACAACGATCAAAGTTACACTCGCGAACAATGGGTTGCTAGTGCTACTTGCAGAGACGTTCAGTCAACATGGAAAGAAGCATATAACCCATTTATATAAGCAACGCTCTTGTCGATATCCTGTTCCTTTGTTTCTTCTAATAGAATATTTATATAAGGTTTCTTATCTTTTAATAATTTCAGTAGAAAATTATAGTTTAATATCCCTTTTCCAACAGGCACGAACTTTATCCCATTATCCTCAATAATTAAATCCTTTGCATGCATAATCACAATTCTGTCTCCAAAAAGATCAAATGCTTCTTGGAAAACAGATTCCTGGTTTTGATAATTATTCAGGGAAATAAAGTTAGCCGGGTCAAAGATGACTTGAAGATTATTAGACGGAACACTATCCAGCAATCTTCTCATCCGCTCCGGTGTATGAATAGGATGATTAATTCCTCCCTCAATTCCCACGATTACACCGAACTTTTCTGCTTCCGCTACAAGCTCTCTGACATTTTCCACTACATCCAAAAAAGGCTTTTCAGAAAAATTTTCTTCGGTATAGACAATCTCTGGGTTTACATTCCCAGACTCGGTGCCAACAATGCTGCAGCCAAAATCACGGGCAAACCGGATATGCTCCTTGAATCGATCCAATTCTTTTCTTCTTTGACTTGGGTCAGGGTGGATCATGTTGATGTAGCAACCTAAAACCGCTATTTGTACATCTTTTTTTCGAAAAATACTACTTATATAGTGAGCAATGCCAGGACTAAAACTTCCTAATTTTGTATTTATATCATTTAGCGATTTACTTACGGCTAACTGAACGGATGTAAGTCCTTTACTTGATATGATATTCACCGCTTCTTGTAAAGGAACGTTTTCAATATCATGTGCCCGGATTCCTAAATTTGCATTCATAACCGTCCTCCATTTATATAAAGCCGCATCACATGAAATCCATGTGATACGGCTTTATTGACTTGATCATTTCAATTCACCCATGTTCACACTTATACTATTACTTCATGTTTGGTTTCATGATTATCTTTATATTTTATAAGATTTTCATACCCCACAGTGTTATTTCCCCATGTTTTTTCATATTCCCAGCCTGTTAATTGTTCAAAAACTTTTCGAGCTTCCGGTGTAACCTCTTTTTTAGAGCCGCCATTTTTCAAGCGTTTAATTTCATCCATCAAAACAACATGATTTTCTTTAGTTAATTTGTAACGATAGGAGACAATCAAACCTCCCACCAAAAAGAAGAGCGTACCAAACAGCAAGATAGAAATAATAGTTGTTACAGCTGAAGCCGGTTGTGATGATTGTCCGGATACAAAGCCTGCTTCTTGCAGTGCAACACCTACTAAAAAGACTGCTAACGCCTGTGTCCCTTTTCTGATCAAACTCATTACACCGGCGAACACACCTTCACGTCTTTGACCAGTTAAAGCTTCATCTACATCTGGAATAAATGCGTAGTTGTTCCAGGGGATGTAGTTCAAACCACCGCGTCCCAACCCGCAAATTCCAATCATAGCAAACAATAAAACGGTGTTATTTAGCGTTCCAGTGACCTTTAATACGATAAATCCAATAACTCCTGCGATAAAGAGAGTAATTGCAGTTCTATACGCCGGGGCAGGATTCAATTTAATCGTTAAGGTAAGAGCAATCCATACACCAAAAAGCTGCATGACATACATAAAGGTTAATAAGTTGGATGCGGCAACGGCATTTTGCAGGAGAGCAAAAACAACAAAATAAGTAAATACGGCGTTGAATACATCCTGACTTAAATATCCACCCAAATACATACCCAGATGGTGGCGGAATGTTTTTACTCGTAAAGTCGAGAATAAATCCGCATAGATCTTATGAACATTTTGTAAAAAAGTTCTATTACCAATCACTTCCCCTTCAGGTATTTCTTCGAGAGGACGTTCCCATGTATTTCTGTAAAGCAGTGACAATACCACTATAAATATGACAGTGAAAATAATACCTGAGTACAGGAATGTAAGAGGATCATCCTTACCCAATGCTTCCACAAGACGGCCAGGAATAAATGCAGCGAATACAGCTGAAGCCTGAGCAACAAACATTCTTGCACCTGTAAACTTCGAACGTACTTTATAATCGTTACTCATTTCAGCGGCAAGTGTATCATAAGGAATTAAAATCATTGAGTACACAATTTCAAATAAGATATAGGTTAATAAGTAATACCAGTAAGAAAAACCGGAAACCCAAATTGCTGCATAGACAAGTACAAGTGGAATGGCGGCTAATATAAAGAATTTTCGTCTTCCAAAGCGTCGGCCAAGTTTTGTTTTATGAAAATTATCTGTAATATATCCCATAGTTGGCGCTGCAATCGCATCAACAATCCGAGCAATAGCGAAAATAGAACCTGCTTGAATGGCAGTTAGGCCACAAAAAGTTGTTAAAAAGAAAAGTAACCATGCTGCTGTCAATGCAAACGCGCCTGCCCCTAAGAAATCACCTAACCCATAGGACAAATAATTAATAAATTTGGGTTGTCTAACCACTTTATTCTCCTCCATTTTGGGGTTGTATTAGATATAAGAATGAAGATATTCGGATAGGCAAAGCACAGCAAGCGATTGTCCATAAGGCATGGTAGTCTGTCTGATTTCCTTGTAAAATTCTAAAGTATCTCCCATACCTGTTCCTACGGATACCCTTTGCAATGCTCCTTCTTTATTAATTTCATTGATAATTCCGCAAATAGCCTTGTGGGCTACTTCTTTATAGTCCTGGCTGATATACCGCTTATGAACGGATTTTAAAATTCCATATGCAAACCCAGCTGAAGCTGAGGCTTCCAAATAAGAGGTCTGGTCATTAATTAGTGTATGCCATAATCCGCTTACATCCTGATAGTTGGCAAGAGCTTCAATTTGCCTGTTCAATGTATCAATTAGGAATTCACGGAGAAAATCCCCCTTTTCCAATTCCAATATTTCAATAATCTCGGGAATCGCAATGGTAATCCAGCAATTTCCTCTTGCCCAAAGCGCTTCGGCATAATTATGGTTTTCTTCGAATGTCCAGCCGTGGAACCATAAGCCTGTCTTTTTGTCCGCTAAATATTTGATATGGATTAGAAACTGCTTTTTGGCTTCTTCCAGGTATTCAGGTTTGTTTAGCAGCTTACCGATTTTCGCCAAAGGCAGCACGGTCATCATCAAGGTATCGTCCCAAAGCTGATTTTTATTCTCCGGTCCATAGGTCATATGCTGTAACCCGTCTTCTTTTGTACGAGGCATATCATGCATTACCCATTCAGCCCAATCCTCCAAATAGGGCAGGTATGTCTGGTTTCCGGTATCCTCATATAAAAATGCCAATGTTAATAGCGGCGCCATCGTATTGACGTTTTTCGGCGGTGCACCTTCTTGGATCCTTGCATTGAACCATTCATTGATAATTTCCAAAGCTTTTTGGTCATTATTTAATTTACAATATTTGTACATTCCGTATAACCCTACACCCTGAGGCCAGTTCCAAACATTCCAGCTTTTATCATCCACAATTAACCCGTCAAAATTGAGTAAAAATTCACCGCTTTGGTCTTTGATTTCTGTGAGATTATTCATTAATAAATGAATACGATCAATGACCTCTTTCTTTTCGAAAGCTTTTACCTGCAACACAACAATCCCTCCAAATAATGATCTCTTTATCTTGATTTGTCACCGCTTACACTCATACTGTTATTGTATTGAAAGTGCTTTCTTGAAACTATAAAAAAAACAGTGGATTACGTTTAAAAAACATACTTGTTTCAATACATTGTTATATCTACGGGATAACTAACGCTGGTTGCCAACGCAAAAACACCTCCAAGGTTATCTCCATATCTGACGATACGGATGAATTCTCTTGAAGGTGTTTTGATTACTTATTTTTTCCTAAAATCCTTTCAGCTTGTTTTCTAAAGGACCTCGCTCCATCTTCCGAAGTAATTTTCTTAAATAAAATCTGTTCGGATATATTATCAAGCGCTTTCATTATTTCCGAATGGCCCAGTGGATCAATCGGATCCGTGGTGCGTACATTTTGAGACACTTTTTCAACATAATCAAAGATTTTGGTTTCAACCTCGGATAATTCTGGCTTGATTCCTTTGATAACCTTTGAAGATACCGGGACACCTCGATCACCTTTGATCAACTTATTTGCTTCCATATTATTTACAAAGAAATTAATGAACTTGGCCGCTTGTTCTTTTTGTTTTGAACTCTTAGGGATTGAAAAAAACATACTCGGTCTTAAAAATAAAGAAGTTTCGTTCGCGTACTCAGGAGGCAGTTTGATGGATAAGGGTGCTTTAGCCGATTCGGCAAATCCTGAATATTGATTGGACCAGTTCCAACTCATTGCTGCATTTCCTGTTACGATAAATTCATCATGAATTCCTGCTATATGTGCTTGAACGTCTGGAGTCGGGAATGCCTTTGCATCAACTAACCTAAGCTGCCTTTTAAAGTAATCAACAAATAATTGATCGTCTGAATAGCCAAGGCCTGTACCGTTTTCATTATAAAGACGAGAGCCTTGTGTGCTTAAATAGTAAGGGAAAAATACATCGGCAGGGTACATTCCATTTGTACCATACACGTCTACAGCATTTTGGACCTCGATTGCTATTTTTTCGAAGTCATCCCAAGTCCAGTTTTCATCTTCAATTTTAATACCGGCTTCTTTTAACAGATTATCATTTGTAATAACAGAAAGAACGTTTGATCCAAGTGTGAAGCCGTATAATTTACCTGCAATCCTTCCACCGGAAATGGCGTTTTCATCAATGGAGCGAATATCAATCGTCCCATTTTTTATATACGGAGTTAAATCATCCAGTCGACCTTTTTCACCATATTGAAACAGGTAAGCTCTATCCATTTGAATCACATCTGGCAATTGGCTAGCGGCAGCCATTGGAGCAAGCCTCTTCCAATAATCCTCCCAATTTGCATATTCCTCTACAATTTTTACATTTGGATTTGCATTCTCATACATTTGAATAACTTTCAAGGTATATTCATGTCTGGATTGGTCACCCCACCAGGCTACGCGCAGGGTCACTTTTTCACTTTCTTCTTCATTATTTCCTTTATTGTTTAAATCGCAAGCAGCGACTGAAAGGAGCATTATAAAAGCTAATAATACCAAGCCAAACTTTTTCAAGCTTTAACCTCCCTTTTGCGAGTGAGCTTATATTTTCGTTTTTTAGCTCTTAGCTGGCAAAACAAGCGGTGGATTCATGTAACTTTCCGGTATTCAGATGGTGTATAACCAGTATATTTTTTGAAAACCTGACTAAAGTATTGGGGGTTGTCACCAAAACCGATTATTTTGGCCAACGTTCCCACCTTCACATCGTCCATTTTTGAAATGTACTCCACTGCCTTTTCAATTCTTAATTTAGTAAGGCAGGTTGAGAATCTCTGGCCCGTTTCCTGTTTGAACAGTTTTCCCAGATAATCTGGATTCATATACAGAATGTCATTAGCTACCATTTTTAGTGATAAATCAGGATTACCTAGATTCTCGACTAAGATTTCTATTACTCTGCTAATTACGGAAGACTGTTTTGACTTGAAACGATTATAGTACTCATTGGTCATTTTTCTGGCTGTTGCTTCGATATAATCTTTCATCTGCTGGACAGTTTCCATCTCTAACAGTGCAGATGTTCCCATGAGGTAACCTTGCATGCGATCTGTATCTACCGTCTGTACAATTGCAATATAGAGCTGTATACAATGGGATTTTGTCAAGTCAATCCCCAGGCGTAAATCCGTCATTTTTTCAAAAATACTGGTAATTCCTTTGCATACATCCTGGATATGCCCGGATTTGATTTTTAGAACAAGTTGCTGCTCATCGATAATAAAATCATTGGGGACGGCTGTATTTGCCGGTAAAATATCTTTTCTCGTTATAATGCTTCCTTCCCCCAAATAAAAACGATGTTCCAAACACTCCATTGCCTCACGGTACAAGTTCCTGGCGTTTCGGAAATAGTCCCCTTCACTTATGGCAACAGTGGTATCTCTTTTGAAATATTGATAAATGATCTCTCTTATTTGTTTAATTTTTTGATGTAATTTTTCCGAGTCATGATCATCCTCGATAAGAAACAGTGCATATTCACCAATATTGGTAGTTACCAAGACAGAGTCAAGGATCTCAGCTCCAATATTTTTGATGGCAAACAAATGCTCATAAGAAGAATAACCTTCCATCATAAAAAGAACGATTCTTACCTGCTGATTATTTATTTCAAAATCAAAAAGCTGCTGATAGAATGATAAATCATTGTCTAAGTATCTTTTACTAGTTAAGAATTCAGTTAACAGATGTGCTTTGATATAGGGCTGAGCGTTTTGATATTTTTCCCGGAGCTCGCTAATAAAGGTTTCCTGAACCTTTTTTTCGTTTAGTTCATTAACGGTATCGTTAAGTGCAGCTGTAATTTTATCCTCATTGCATGGCTTTAACAAATAATTTTTAACATCATAGTGCATGGCGATTCTCGCGTATTCAAACTCACTGTATCCGGACAGTAGGATAAATTTTATAGAAGGATATTTCTTATGCGCCTTTGAAACAAGACTAAGTCCGTCCATACCAGGCATTTTGATATCACTGATAACAATATCAGGTTTTAGTTCAACAATTTTCTCATACGCATCGATCCCGTTTCTCGCCGTTGCTACAAGTTCCGTATCCAATGCTGCCCAATCGATCACATTGGAGATACCTTCGACAATAATCCTTTCGTCATCTACCAATAACACTTTATATGACATTCTATCACCCCGTTTGAACAGGTAAAACTACCGTAATTGCGGTCCCTTTTCCCGAAAGATTTTCAATTCTTAAACCATACTGTTCACCAGCATAAAGCTTGATCCTATCATCGATATTATTCAATCCTATTCCAGTACCTTTAGGATTTACTTTGCCTTCCTTTACTTTTTGAAGTATTAGGGGATCTATGCCAGGCCCGTTATCTTCTATCCGAATAAATAGCTTGTCCTCTTCCTGATAAACATGCAATTTAATAACTGACAAATAGACGGAAGGCTCAACTGCATGCTTGAACGAATTCTCCAGAAGCGGCTGCAATATTAATTTTGGAATCTTATATTTTGCAACATAGTAGGGGATGTCCATTTGAAAATCAATCCGGTCGTCAAACCGGTATTTTTGGATTGTTAAATAGCTTTTTAAAATGTCGAGTTCTTCTTCAAATGTAATAATATCCTGATTAAAATTTGTGGAGTACCTCATGAGATGACCAAGGGCTTCCACCATGCTTGAAATTTGCTCCTGTTTATTTGTTTTAGCCAACCAATTAACGGACTCCAGCGTATTGTATAAAAAGTGCGGGTTTATCTGAGCCTGCAGTGCTTTAAATTCAGTTTCCTTTATCAGCAGCTGCTTAGAAAAGTTCTCCTGGATCAACTCATCAATTCTTTGGATCATTGTTATAAAATTCCGATAAAGAATCCCTACCTCGCCTTCATTAATCATAGAGGGATTTAATAAATTTACTGCGTGAAAGTTCCCCTTTTGGACTTCCTGCATGGTAGATGCTAATTCTTGAATGGGATTCGTAAACTTTCTTAAAAATTTAAAACCAAGGGAAATAAGAAAAACGAACATTACCATAAAAACCAGCACCAAGGTATATTTCGCAGCAGTAATCTTGGAGAACATCATGTTAAATGGAATGATGCTCCAGTATGTCCAGTCTTTAAAATCGGTTGTAATATGGCTGACAAAGGTTCTTTCCCCATTAATGTATTCAATACTATAGCCCTGATCATTTTTTGCATTGAAATGATATTCTTTAAAATCATCTATTCCTTTTTCCGAATAAAAAACCTCATCCTCTTTTGTAATCACAATATTTCCTGCTATTTCTCCGTGAGGTTTTGGTAAACCGCTTACAATCTTGTCTAAATTAACACGAACAAGCAGCTTGCCGATGGTTTCAAAGTTTAAGTTCTCATAAGACTGGATAAGGCGAACAGAAATTAAATCCCCATTATAGCCTTCCAGCTCCATCCAATGGTTTTTGCCATCATCCTTATCCGCCTGACTAAGAGCAAGTTCCTTATCTTTATTCTTTATTGGTTTGCTGCTATCCCCGGCTAAAAACTCCCTTCCTGCTGAATCATACAGATAAATGGAATGAACGTAATTTGCCGGATCTACATATTTCTCCAATTCATCTCCAATTTTCTGTTCAAGACGATAGAAATCATAGCCTTTTACATTTCCTTGAAGTTCTAATAAATTTTTTTGAATATACGGGTCGACTGCTATGTTATAACTGACTTCTTCCACTCTTTCAAGCTTCTCTTCTACGTTGTTGGATGACATCATCAGCACTTGTGAGGATTTTGCATAGATTTGCTCATCATAGAGGGAAAAAGCATATTGAAGACCTCCTAATACAAATACTAGCGTTGTCATCATAATCAATGTAATCGTTAAGAAAAGCTTTACGTTTAGCTTTGAATTTATATAAATATTTGCAAAGTAAAACCATATCTTCTTCATGAAAATTAAACAGCTCCCTCAGTTGGGGAATGATGCAAATTCGGATTTAGACGTTTTATAATTATTATTCCAAATAAAATACTTCCTTTAAATTTCTTGACACAGGACTGTTATCAGGATTTGTCTCCATTAAAGGCTCCATATAAGCCCACCATTTTTGGCAAATATCTGTTTGAGCAATTTGTTCCCATTTTTCTTCATCTTCAATTTCTAAGAAAGCAAATAAGCTCCCCGTTTCTTCATCAAGAAATATTGAATAGTTGTGTGCACCGTGCCTTTTTAGCACTTCAGCCATTTCCGGCCAAAGTTTGTCATGACGGCGCTTATACTCTTCATAATAATCAGGAAAAACATGCATAATACTCGCTTTTCTAATCACTTTTCAACACTCCAGACTTTAAAAACAATTTTGTCTTTAGCAGTATTTTAGGATGAATTTGTTTATCTTTCTTATTTATCTAAATTACACTAAAATACGATAGATGCCCTATGACGCAATTCACTAAAATATTGTTTTTCACATCTTTTCATTGAACTACTCTTCATTTACGAAATACATGTAGCTATGTGATTTCTCAATCTAGTGGATCTGCATGGATGAGCAAAGAATAAATACTAAGCGTTATGATACCGCTTGAGTTTCGTTCTGCAATGCGGGCATTGCCGCCATTTACACTGTGAAAATAAATCCCATACTTGATCAACGACAAAAAAACGGCATTTCTGCCGTTTTTTCTAAAGGATGGACTCTCAGGGACACGAACCCAGGACCAATTGATTGAGAGTCAACTGCTCACAGTCCTCAGTTTACCGCTGTAATCCATAAAATCAGGTCATATTGTTAAGAAGACCTCTTTGTTGTAGTAATTCTTTCGTACAATTCCACAGTTTATTTTGCATAGCAATATCTCCACCGGGGTCTACAGGTACAATTAAATGTCCGGTTCCGACATTAAAATACCCTCCTGTAACTGCCTGGTACTGTGGATCCAGAATTAAACGAGTCATAATATCAGCTCCTCTGCGTGGATCACCAATATGAAAAAAATTCAAAAAACGCTCAAGCATTGATGCAAACCAGAGCTCACGTCCGAGACCTGTAACATTAAACCCTGGATTCAGAGCGTTAGCACTGATCCCCGTTCCAGTCCATTGACGTGCCAGTTCACCAGTAAACATAATGTTATACAGCTTGGTTTTCCCATATATTGCAGATGAGCCTCTAGAAGTAAAAGGAGCTATATTGGTCAAATCCTCAGGGAGCTTAAGCTCGCCATGATTGCGTGAAGCCTCAGAAGCAACATTTACAATTCTGGCGCTTCCTGCATTTTTCAAGGAACGCTGTAAGGCGTGCGTCAATAACCACGGTGCTAAATAATTCACAGCTATCATTTCTGCAAATCCCTCAGAGGTTACCCGTTGTTCGAATGCATGCAGTCCTGCATTATTCAAAAGCACATCTATTTTGGGGTATGCAGTTGAAATCTCGTTCCCCATACGTCTGACATCTTTCATTAAGGATAGGTCCCCGAAAAAAAAGTCTACTTTTGTTGAGGGCACCATATCTTTTATAATTTTTTTAGTAGCTTCAGCGCGATCCTTGCTCCTGGCTGTCATGACAAGATGAGTACCACGTTTAGCCAATTCAATCGCAACGAGTTGCCCCAGACCACTCGTTCCGCCAGTTATTACAACAATCGGATTAGCCGTCATCGTGATTCTCCTTTGTGCTGAATAGTCATTGTCAATGTCAATGTAATTGGCCGTTCATTGCTTTACTCCGTTAGACCCGTCTCAAGTTTTGACATGCAGCTGACGCAGCCATATACTTGATATAAATCAACTATATTATTTTAGTTGATATATGTCAAGTAATTGACTTGAATTATTTAATTTATCAATTAAGGTTAGGTGAAATAGGATGAATGATGATCGACACAAAAATACACCAAGAGGACAACTGGAACTGGAACTCGGCGAGCAAATCAATGCCCTCATAAGCGCCTCACATGCGCTAAATGTCAAAACTGCAGCACGTTTCGATCCTTCAATACAACCTGCGGGTTTCCATATTATCCGTTGGCTGTACTCATATGGCCCAACAAGCGCCACTACGCTGGCGGAATCAACAGCTATGGATCGCAGTTCGGTTAGCCGACTCGTCAAACAACTTGAGCTTTTGAGTTATGTGAAAAGGGAAACCTCCCCTGATGATCGTCGAGGAATACTTCTATCCCTCACTGAGCTTGGACAACAAAAGACGATTGATGCTCTAAAAGAGAAAGAATTTGTATTTTACGAACACATTTCAAGATGGGACGATGAACAACTTGAAAATTTTATCGGAATGCTCAGGGACTTTAACGGATTTGATCACAAGTAACAGCTCCATTGATCATGAGTGTTAAGGAATGTGATGTTTAACTTCAAGAAGGGAGTCTATCTTCTTATAAGGCAAATTGGAAGGTGCTTAAGATGAGTGAACCCACATTGAAGAAGGCGATGGATATACTGGAGTTTCTAAGCCAAGATCGGGAAGCGCGGCGTTTGTACGAGGAACGGCAAAAATTTCTGCATGACGAGGCTTCTGCTCTTGAATAGGCTACGGAAAATCCCTCAAGCCAATTCAAATGTACTGTAAAAGTTGAATGACCGCCTTTTAAAAAGCTGAAGTAAAACTAAAACAAACGCCGTGCCCTCATTCAAGAGAACATGGCGTTTGCTTTTCATTAAGAAAGTAGGGCCTTCTGTGACCAAAAGTGTGATCACAAGGGAAAGCAGAGCTGAATTCAAAACAAAAAAACGGCATTTCTGCCGTTTTTCTAAAGGATGGACTCTCAGGGACTCGAACCCTGGACCAATTGATTAAGAGTCAACTGCTCTACCAACTGAGCTAAGAGTCCATATTAAAATTTGGTGGAGCCTAGGGGGATCGAACCCCTGACCTCATCGCTGCCAGCGATGCGCTCTCCCAGCTGAGCTAAGGCCCCGTTTTATGTAATTTCAACATCTGTTTGAAGCGACTCCTATATCATATAAAATTTTCACCCCTGTGTCAATACTTTTATAAAAAAATATAACCTTCTCACCATAAACCAAGACACAGTCAGCGATCAGTCGCTGGCTGTATCTTTGGATAACAGTGTTTTCAGTTCTTTCATAAACATGTTGATGTCTTTAAACTGCCGATAGACGGACGCAAAGCGTACATAGGCCACTTCATCAACAGGATAGAGCTGTTCCATGACCAGCTCGCCGATCTGCTGGCTGTCCACCTCTGTAGCGGCTGTGTTACGAATGGCGTTTTCCACCTGAGATACGATCATATCCAGTTGCTCTACGGATACGGGACGCTTCTCGCAAGCCCTAATGAGACCGCGCAGCATTTTATCACGGCTGAACTCTTCACGGCTGCCATCCTTTTTAATGACCATGAGCGGGGTCTCCTCCACCATTTCAAAGGTGGTAAAACGCCTAGCACATTGCTCGCATTCGCGACGGCGACGGATGGACTTGTTGTCATTCGCAGGCCGCGAGTCCAGTACCTTTGTTCCATTGTAGGCACAGTACGGGCATTTCATAAATTCATCACTTCCTTTTTCCAATAAATTCTCTATACTTTTTTCGTAATAATTTTGTCAAAACGGTTCATAATATGTTTACCAAGTCGCGAGGAGGTGAACAACAATGGCACAAGGAAACAATGGCAACTCCAACAACCTGGTAGTCAGCAGATCCACCGGCGCTCTGGAGCAAATGAAATTTGAAATCGCTCAAGAGCTGGGTATCAGCATTCCTCAAGATGGATACCAAGGTAACATGACTTCCTATGAGAACGGTTCGATCGGGGGCTACATCACAAAACGCCTCGTAACGATCGCCGAACAACAATTGGCAGGTCAATACCAATAATCGCGGTAATAATGCAAAAATAACAAGAAAAAGTGTACGGATGGGCTGCTAAAAACAGCCTGTCCTGCGCTTTTTTCATTTTAATGCCATCAGGCTCATTGTGTCATGACATATTTACACGCAGCCTCGCCATCCATTAAAACTGATTATAAATTTTCGTGTATTGCCTGTAGTAGTAAATAACCCGCTGTACATAATGTCGCGTCTCGCCAAAAGGGATTTGCTTGATGGATTCTTCTTTCCCATCCCATACGCCCTTGTCGAGCCACTCCTGCACTTTACCGGGGCCTGCGTTGTAAGCCGCAACGGTAGCTACCGGATTATCCTTAAATTTCACCGACAGGTTATGCACATACCAGGTTCCAAGTTCAATGTTGGTACCCGGCTCGTGCTTGACGCTATCCAGCGGAACCTTTTGGATCTGGGCGCTGTCCATAATCCAATTCGCAGTATCGGGCATGATTTGCATGAGTCCCAGTGCACCCTTGTGCGACTGCTTGCTGGTCTTAAAGTTCGTCTCAACACGGATAATGGACGCCACCAAAAACGGGTCCACTTCATACGTCTGCGAATATTGCCGAATCTCATCCTTATATTGAATCGGATAGAACCACGACATCCAGTTTGAATTAAAAAACAGAATCAAGACAAACCCGACAAACAAAGTCAGCAGGACTCTTTTTTTGCGCAAAATATTCATGCAAGTCCCTTTCGCTGCCAGAATTGATCAATTTGCAGTTTTGTTTCGGCCTGTGTTCCGCTATTGTCGATGACAATATCGGCCAGGCTTCTTTTGTGTTCAATATCCATTTGCGAAGACAACCGAAGTCCTGCTTGTTCCTCGGTCAATCCGTCTCTGAGTATCAGACGCTGGAGCTGCACATCCCGTGGTACGTATACCACCATAATTTCATCGTACAAGCTCTCTAATCCGGACTCATACAGTAGCGGGATATCTGCCAGAACGAGCTTGTCCGGATGTTCCCGCTCGTAAGATTCCATACGCGTGCGCATTTCCTCACGAATCGCGGGATGTGTAATATCATTAAGCGCCTGCCGCTGGACAGGGTCCCCAAATACAATCTCGCCCAGCTTTTTGCGGTGCAGAGTTCCGTCACTGTTCATCACAGCTTGTCCAAAATGCTGTATGACCGCCGCCAGCACCGGATGCCCCGGAAGCATCACTTCCCGGGCAATGGCATCTGCGTCGATCAGCAGCGCACCCTTGGCGACTAGTAGAGCCGACACGGTGCTTTTACCGGTAGCAATACCTCCGGTTAATCCGATATTCATGCTCTTTCACCTCATAACAGCTTCAATATGCCCATCATAATCAGTAATAATGCCGGTAACACACCCAGCGCTTTCATAAATCGAAATGCCGACAGACAGAAACCTGCTTTCATACCCGCAATCAAAAATGTTCCGCTGAATAACGCAATAGCCAGCGCGGTAGCAAGTGGCTGGAAGCCCAGCATAGCTGCTCCCAATCCCGCACCGAACGCATCAACCGATAAAGCGATACCTAACCAAACCGCCTCCATAGCGGAGATACTGCCCGAACGGTCCATATCCGCAGCAGACGGACTTCGGAGAATCCGAATAACAAGACCCCATTTGCGGAATTCCAACGAAAATACGGTCCGTTCCTCTTGTACTTCTTCAGATTTCTCCCCTGCCAGAACATTACTGTTCTCAGGATCGGGCTCATCAATCAGATCCTCCTTGCGATGCAAAGATTGATACAAAGAGTAGCAACCAATTCCAATCAGGATAACAGCGCCAAAAACGGTCGTATATACAGGAGACAGAACCTGGGACAACAATGCGCCTAGCTGCATGGATATGCCGATGACCAAACCTGAACATACTGAAATGATGACAATGGATAGCAGTGGAATTTTCATTTTGCGCAGCCCATACGTAACACCGACTCCAAAACTGTCCAGACTTAGTGCAAATGCCAACAGCAGCAGGGCCCCCCAATGATTAGCCACTCCAATTCCCTCCCATTGCGAAGGCAGGGCCTTAAAGCAGCCGGAACCCTTCGCAGTATTGGTACTTGGAATCAATATATGAGAGGTATGGGCTTTGGGTGACTGTACCTGCTTAGCGCAGAGGCTGGCAGACCGGACAATGATGTGTACCACGTCCGGCTACGACGGATTTTTCGATCAATGTACCACAGTTAACACAAGGCTTAACGCTGCGTCCGTAGATTTGCAATTGATGCTGGAAGTCGCCCGATTGGCCTTGTCCGTTGACGAACGATTTGATGGACGAGCCTCCGACCAAAATCGACGCGCTCAGTGTGGAGATAATAGCTTCGTGCAGCACACGAAACTGGTTGTCATCCAAACTTTTAGCCGGCTGTGCCGGATGTATACCCGCCTTAAACAACGACTCATCCACATAAATATTCCCGATGCCCACGACATATGACTGGTTTAACAACGCCGCCTTGATCGAAGTCGAACGGGTCCCCACAGCTGCGCGAAGTGCCTCCGGTGTAAAGGACTCGTCCATAGGCTCCAAACCGAGCTTGTTCAGCGGCTTCTCCAGTAAATCCTGTCCTTCCGTAAATAAATGCATCGTGCCAAATTGGCGAACATCCTGATAGCGTAATTCCGTACCATCCGTAAAATGAAAGATAACGTGAGTATGCTTTTCCACAGGATCATTTTGCGAATACAGGCCGTATCGCCCTTCCATTCTGAGATGGGAAACGAGTACCAGCCCATCCAGCAGAATCCGCAAAAACTTCCCGCGTCTCTCCACTCCTGTAATCCGATGATCAGCCAGTTCCATAGCAAAAGCGTGTATATCATCAGGCCGCTGAATGATGCGCGGCAGATTCACAGTCACATGATCTATATGTTTATCGACGATAAGCTCGTTTAACGTTCGTTTAATCGTTTCTACTTCCGGTAATTCCGGCATGATGTCTTCACCTCATCCTATATTATAACGGAAGCAGCGTTAAAATGGGACTATCTGCTCATTGAAATAACTTATTTCGCTTCATACCAATTGCTTCCATAGCTAACTTCCGCTTTAAGCGGTACGGACAGCTTCAGCGCCGCTTCCATCGTAGCCGGGACAAGCTCTTTCATCGTTTCCATTTCCTCCGGCGGAACTTCGAAAACAAGCTCATCATGTACTTGAAGCAGCATACGGCTGCGAAGATTACGTTCGCGAAGCGCCGCGTCCATCTGTACCATCGCCAGCTTGATAATATCGGCTGCGGTACCCTGAATCGGCGTATTCATTGCGGTACGCTCCGCAAACGAACGCAGGTTGAAGTTGCTGGCATTAATCTCCGGCAAATAACGTCTGCGTTCCAGCAGCGTTTTTACGTATCCGTCCCGCTTCGCATCCTTCACAATATCATCCATGTAACGGCGGACGCCCTGGAACACGTCAAAATACTGGTCAATAAAGCGAGCCGCTTCCTTGCGCGTAATATTCAGGTTTTGCGACAAACCGTAATCACTGATCCCGTAGACAATCCCGAAGTTAACCGCCTTGGCAGAACGCCGCATGTTAGAATCTACGTCTTCCGCAGGGATGCCGAACACATCGGACGCGGTCTTCGTATGAATGTCCATATCGTGCACAAAGGCTTCCTTCAAGCGCTCATCATCCGAAATATCAGCCAGCACTCGCAGCTCGATCTGCGAGTAGTCCGCCGCCAGAATAGACCAGCCCGGCTCGGAAGGCACAAATACCTTGCGAATTTTACGTCCCTCTTCCAGACGAATCGGAATATTTTGCAAATTCGGAAACTGGCTGCTCAAGCGTCCTGTAGCCGCAACCGTCTGCCGGAAATACGTATGCAGCTTGCCCGTTTTATCTGAAATTTCCTTAAGTAATCCTTCCACATACGTGGATTGGAGTTTCGCAATCGTACGATACTGCAAAATGTTTTGCACAATATCATGATATGGGGCGAGCTTTTCCAGTACCTCAGCATCGGTGGAGTACCCGGTTTTCGTCTTTTTGATAACAGGAAGGCCCAGCTTATCGAACAAAATTTCACCTAGCTGCTTGGGCGAATTCAGATTGAACTCTACACCTGCAATGATGTAAATCTCGCGCACCAGCGTTTCAATCTGGGCTTCAAATTCTTTACCCAAAGCGCGCAGTTCTTCCACATTCACCAAAATGCCCTGCTTCTCCATATCCGCCAGAATCCGGGACAACGGCATCTCCAGCTCATGGAACAGCTTGTGCATTTCCGTTTTTTCCAGCTCGGCCTGCTGTACAGGCACCAGCGCTTCAATCACCGCCGCCTTGCGTGCCACATGATCGGACAGCACATCCACGTCAGGTACTTTATATTTAGCGCCTTTGCCGAATACTTCATCGTCCGGACGAATCGAGGACAAGCCATGCTTGGCTGCCAATCCGCTCAGTGACTGGTTTGCATCCGTCGGGTCCAGCAAATATCCGGCCAACTGTACATCGAACTCCGCCCCGGCAAATTCAATCCCGTGCCAATGCAAGGCTAAATCCGTACGGTGCAAATCATGCCCCCGCTTTTTGCGCTCAGCATCGGCGAGCCATTCACGGACAGGCTTGGCTGCATCAGTTTGTAATACATCCAAGGTCATAAAAAACTGTCGCCCCGCTCCGCCAAAGACCAAACCCACAATTTCAGCATGATGCGGATTGTCGCCATGGGTCTCTACATGTAGCAGATCGACGGTATCCAGTACATTTACCAGCTCGCTAATCCGCTGTTCGTCCAATACGGTCACGTCAGCCGCAGCTTCCTCTACGTCTATTCCAGCACTGCCAACCTCGCCCGAAAAGGATAAACGCTCTAGCAAGGACTTGAACTCCAGCTTCGCCAGCGCAGGTCCCGCCGTTTCAGCTTGCAGCCCACCGAAGACGACATCCTCCAGTTGCTTGTCCAGCGTTACATCCCGATAGATGGTCGCCAAATCCTTGCTCATCCGTGCATTATCTGCATGCGTTTCGACGCGCTCTTTCATTTTGCCTTTCAGCTCATCTGTATGCGCCAGCACCTCTTCCACCGATCCATACTGGTGCAGCAGCTTGAGCGCTGTCTTTTCCCCCACACCCGGAATCCCGGGAATGTTGTCTGATGTATCGCCCATCAGACCCTTGAGGTCGATAATTTGCAACGGCTTCAAGCCGTAACGCTCCTGAATCTGTTCAGGTCCGTATGTCTCCACCTCGGTAACCCCTTTGCGGGTCAAGCCGACAGTGACGTTGTCCGAAGCCAACTGAAGCATATCCTTATCTCCGGTAACCACCAGCACGTTAAGACCAGCTTCGTCCGCGGTTTTAGACAGGGTTCCAATGATATCGTCCGCCTCATAGCCATCCAGCTCAAACTGGGCAATGCCAAAGGCGGTCAGCAGCTCTTTCAGCAGCGGGAATTGTTGTGACAGCTCCGGTGGTGTTTTCTCCCGTCCACCCTTGTAATCCTCGTATCCTTTATGGCGAAACGTTATTTTTCCGGCATCAAAGGCAACCAGTATATGCGTCGGCTTGTGCTCCTCCAAAAGCCGTAGCAACATTGTTGTAAATCCGTACACTGCGTTCGTCTGCTGTCCGCTCGAATTCGTTAACGGCGGCATAGCGAAAAACGCCCGGTAAATGATACTGTTGCCATCTATAAGCATGAGTTTATCCATTTAGCACCTCGCAAGTTCATCAATGCATTCGAAAGGTTCTTTCGTTTTACGCATTCCTTTTCCTATCTTAACATAAAGGCTCCTTTTTCAGAAAAAAACGGCTGTTTCCTAGCCAGATTCGCCTTTTGCACAAAGACAAGTCTGGGTCAGAAACAACCGCTATATACTTAAAAAGCCCTACTGGTTCAAATCCGGCCGCTCCCCTGTCACGAGATATACGGTGCTTTCACCGATATTCGTTGCATGGTCACCAATCCGCTCAATATATCGTCCAACGAGCAGTTGCAGCATGCCTTGTGGAGCTTCCTCAGGCTTTTCTACCATAAACACATAAAGATTGCTGATCATATGGCTATACATGGAATCTACACGATCATCCTCTTTGGCCATTTTATAAGCCAAATCTGTATTTTCATCCAAATAGGATGTAATGGCGTCGTCAATCATCTCTTTAACAATCGAAGCCATCTGTGGAATATCCACCAGCGGCTTGATGACCTGCTGCCCTTCCAGACGCAGCGTGACCTTGGCAATATCGAGTGCCAAATCCCCCATCCTTTCCAGATCACTGGAAATTTTAAAAGCAACAATGATCCGGCGTAAATCCTTGGCTACCGGCTGCTGGGTAATAATGAGCTTGGAACCCATATCGAGAATGTTCTCTTCCAGCGCATTGAGGGATGCATCATTTTTGACCACCTGCTGGGCCAATTCCGTATTTTTGGTCTGCAAACATTCGATGGCCTGATCGAGTGCCTTCGATACATGTGCACCCATTTCGCGCAGTACGGCTCTCAGCTCATCTAATCCTTCATCAAAACCTTTTCTGCGTATCATTTCGAAGTCACCCCTCCTGGCATTACTAATCTGGTTGGCTTTAGCCGAATCGGCCGGAAATATAATCTTCCGTACGGGAATCTTGCGGCGTGGAAAACATCGTCTCTGTATCCGCCGCCTCTACCACGACACCGTTCAAGAAAAACGCAGTTCGACCGGACACACGAGCCGCCTGATGCATGTTATGCGTCACCATGACAATCGTATACCTGTCGCGCAGCTCTTGAACCAGTTCTTCAATCTTCATCGTGGAGATCGGGTCCAGCGCTGACGTTGCCTCATCCATGAGCAGAATATCCGGCTGCACAGCAAGCGCCCGGGCAATACACAGACGCTGCTGCTGTCCACCGGACAAGCTCAGGGCTGAACGCTTGAGAAAGTCCTTAACCTCTTCCCAGAGTGCCGCCTGCCGCAAGCTTTGCTCAACAAGTTCATCCAGCTTGTCCTTTTGCCGGACTCCGTGCAGACGCGGGCCGTACGCCACGTTATCATAAATAGATTTAGGAAACGGATTAGGCTGTTGAAAAACCATTCCCACCTGCTTGCGCAGGGCTTCTACTTCCATCGTATCGCCATATATATCCTGACCTGCGATACTCACCGTTCCTTCAATACGCGTTCCTGGGATCATATCGTTCATCCGATTCAGCGTACGCAGCAAGGTAGATTTACCGCAGCCGGACGGCCCGATGAAGGCTGTTACCGTTTTTTCAGGAATATCCAGGTTTATATGTTTCAGCGCTTGAAAATTTTCATAATACAAGTTCAGCTTATCAATCCGAATAACGGAATCATTCATTGATTTATGATCTCCTTCGTGTTGCAGTTATGGTCCTCAAGCATTGCACCTGATTTGCACAATATGAAGATTATATAAGCTGTGTGTAAATTCAGTGTGGTGGATTTGTTAACGGTATGTAAAATGATCAGGAATTCAGCATAAGCTCCAGCTCCTGTGCAATCCGAGCTGCATTCAAAGCCGCTTCCTCTGCGGAACGGGACATTTCGTTGTTTTTGGTCTCAATTTCAGCAACGGCCTGCAACAGTTGGGTAAACGTTTGGGTTCCAGCGGATATATACCGGGAGCCGCTATTAATCTGCTGCATGCTCGTATCCGTCAGATCGGCAGTGTCACGCAGCATTTGTTCAATATCTGTAAGCAAGCTTGTAATCTGTGCGGAAAAGGCTTTCGTCTGAAGTGACATATTCCGCACCTCCTGAGACACGATCTGGAAGCCACGCCCATGTTCGCCGGCATGTGCTGCTTCAATTGAAGCGTTGATCGCCAGCAGTCCACTTTGATCCGCAAGTGCGCGGATGGAGGAAGCCATGCTTGCAATGTCATTCAGCGATTGGGTTAGCGCTGTAATCTGCTCATGCTGGCGCTTCATTTGCTCTGTGACTGCACGATAGGAAAGCAGAACATCTTCCAGTTCTATTTTGCCACGACGTGATAATTCACTCATCGAACGGGTTAGACGCACACTGTCACCGGCCTCTTTAGCGGCATCCAGCACAGTTGTCTGAATCCGATGGGCACCATCATAGCTATGCCGAACCACGTTACTCCGATGCTCGTCCGCTTCTCTTTGCATTCGCTGAACAACCGTCAGGATATCACGAATCGTCAGCACGCCAAGTAACCTCGTCCCCTCCTTAATTAACAAACAATCGTAAAATTGTTGATCTTCGCGTAGCATCGCCTGCTCTACAATGTCCGATGCCGGGCTTTCCAGATCCACAATTAATGTATCGGGGTCGGCAAATATCGCCGCAGGCTTGTCATAAAACAGAGCCGCAGCAAACCTGCCCGTAAAATGTCGGTTATACGCATCTCTCATAATAATGCCCAACGGAAGGCCATTTTTATCAACGACTATGACACAAGGAATGTCTTTTTGCGTTTTCATAAGTGCTAACAGTTCTTTACAAGACATATCCGTACCAATGATCGGAACCTCCCGGCACGGCACGTAGGTGGTAATCGGCTTGTTGGATTCACGTTCAATCACGGCGGTGGAACTCGGCTGGGTCTTTGGTTCCGTTATCATCGTTCTGAAGTCCCCTTTTTTAACTACTTGGAGTGACGGGAACATCATATCGGTCATTTGTTGATTGTAACGTCTGTTTATGTTAACGAAACGTAAAATCACAAAATGTACACAAAAATCGTCGAATACAAAAATCAAACACAAAGAAAAACGCTCCTCATTTATAGCAAATGAGAAGCGCTTCTTTTTTTATTAACAACCAGCTTGTATCCAACTCCGCGAATCGAATCAATATGAACCGAATCGGGGTCCAGCTCCAGCTTCTTGCGCAATGAGCTAACATGCACATCCACCGTCCGTTGACCGCCGATATAGTCAAAGCCCCAGACCGCGTTCATCAGATCGTCGCGAGTCAATACCACGCCTGGCTTACGGGACAAGTAGAGAAGCACCTCAAATTCCTTCGGTCTTAAGCTTATGGATTGTCCTCCGAGAATCACTTCATATTTTTCAGGATAAATCTCCAGCTCGCCTAATTGAATTTTGGAGCCGTCTTTCTGATCGGACAGCACGCCTTCATCCCCCCCGGAAGTACGACGCAGTACCGCCGTTACGCGGGCCAGCAGCTCGGAAACACCGAAAGGCTTCGTAATATAATCATCTGCTCCTGATTTCAATCCTTGGACAACCTCGGCTTCGCCGTTTTTGGCCGTTAAAATAATGATGGGTGTTGTCAGTCCCTGATGGCGTAGTCTGCTCAAAATATCCAGTCCGTTCATACCGGGCAGCATCAAATCCAGCAGGATCAAATCGTAGGACTCTCTGGAGGCTTTTTCAAACCCTGCACTGCCATGATCCTCCGTATCTACTTCAAACCCCTCTTGTATCAAATTGTAGGATAGCAATCTGGCAAGCGTTGGTTCATCCTCAATAACCAGCAAGCGTTGTCCCATAAATAAATTCATCTCCTGTTTACCTTTTAAAGGCGCATTGGTCAAAATTCCAAAATCTTTTCCAAACTCATGCGACACCCGTATATTTTATCACGACATTGTTAACAGAATGTAAAAACCGATCTAGTTCATTCTTCCTGTTGCAACAACGGCAATTCGATTGTAAATGTGGTGCCCAAACCAAGCTCGCTTTCTACGGAAAGCACCCCATGATGCAGATCCACCAAATGCTTGACGATAGACAATCCCAGGCCGGTTCCACCCGAGTTACGCGAACGTCCTTTGTCCACCCGGTAAAAGCGCTCGAAGATGCGTGGCAGGTCCTTCTTCGGAATCCCGATGCCCGTATCGCTAACCGTAAATACGACCTTCTCCGTGTCATTCTCCCGCTGTTCCGTTACAACCTTGATTTTCACCTTGCCACCGTCGAGTGTGTAGTTAATGCCATTAGACAGAAGGTTTACAAAAATCTGCTGGAGCTTATCTTCATCCGCCTCCATAAACAGTTCATCCGGGACATCCATATGCAGCGTAATTCTCTTTTTGGCAGCTACATTATTCAGCTTTTCCAGCAATGATTCTATAAACGAGGACACATGGACCGGAGAGCAATCCAGCGGAGAACGCTTGGATTCAATTTTGGACAGCTCTAGAATGTCGCCGATCAGCCGATTCAGCCGTTCGCTTTCATCATAGATAATTTGCAAAAAAGAACGGGATGTTTCCTCATCCTTTACCCCGCCACCGAGCAACGTCTCGGCAAAGCCCTTGACTGCGGCAATCGGCGTTTTTAGCTCGTGGGAAACATTCGCCACAAATTCGCTTCGCATATTTTCAAGCCGCCGAATAGCTGTAATATCCTGCAATAGGAACAGCATGCCGCGATATCCGCCTTCATCCTCATACATCGGCACGCCATCAAGCAGAATCAGCCGTTCCTCGGGATTATACAGATGAACCTCACCGTGCAGTCTTTCGCGGCTTTGTATACTACCCTCAATCAGCTTCGTCAGCTCGTAGTGCTTTTTCAGCTCATGATACGGCTTGTCCGTCACCCGTTTGCTAGTAACACCGAGCATCCGCTCAGACTCACGGTTCACAAGCGCAATGCGCTCCCCGGCATCAATCATGAGAATCCCTCCGGTCATATTGCTCATGACGCTCTGAAGCAAATCCTCATTATCACGTATCGTTTTCATTTGGTTTTGCAGGCTGTCCGCCATGCGGTTAATGGCATCACCCAGTTGTCCTACCTCATCCCGGCGCTGTATGCCAACTCTTGCGTCATAATCCAGCCCGGAAATACGATTCGCTACGCCTGTAATATGCTCAATAGGCGAGGTTAGACCACGTGCGATACGGTAACTGACCAGTCCAGCCGCAAGGAATAACAAGACCAGATCAATGCCAATTGCCGTCCAGCCACGCTGCACACCTTCCTCCACTGCCTTCAGATTCATGGACAAACGAATATATCCGTCGAACCCCTTGTCGGATACGACAGGCTCTGCCACGTACAGCATATTCCGCTGCAAAGTTTCACTGTAGCGTATGGTTCGTCCGATTCCTTCCGACGCGGCTTCTTGGATTTCTTCACGTGATGCATGGTTCTCCATCTTGCGCGGATCACTTAGTGAATCACCAACCACCGTTCCATCCTTGCGAATGAAGGTCACCCGTGATTCGGTCAGATGGGCAATTTCCTTGGCCTTTTCCGAATAATAGGAGACGTAATCGGTACTGGAAAGAGCGTCTGCGCTGACAAAAGGAAATGTAGCCCGAAGCAGGTCGATCTCACGCCCCATATTTTCCTCAAGCACCTTCATGTTCGAGTTTTTAAAAATTTGTCCCATGGTGATTCCGGCAGCCAGGACAGATACGCCGATCAAAATCAGCATAATCAAGGTAAGCCTGAAACGAAACGACTTCATAAATATGCCCATCCTTTAGTTGAGTAGAAATTTTTATGATCATAACAGCTGTAAGTTAAATCCCATTCTACAGGCTACCTGCTTTTTGTTCCACTGTTAAAAAGGAAAAAAGGTCAGGGCACACGTTGCCCCAACCTCTCTCTTACCCGTTGACGACTTCACCGCCGTTAATATGAATGACCTGCCCACTTACATAAGATGAATCATCCGAAGCAAGGTACACATAGGCTGGCGCCAACTCTTCCGGCTGACCGGGACGTTTCATCGGCTGCGCGCCTCCGAACTCACTGACGGTCTTGGCATCAAAGGTCGAAGGGATTAGCGGTGTCCAGACCGGACCCGGTGCTACAGCATTTACCCGAATGCCTTGATCTACCAAATTGAGCGAAAGGGAACGGGTGAATGAAGTAATCGCCCCTTTGGTGGATGAATAATCAATGAGTGTCTTGTTCCCGGCATAGGCCGTAATCGAGGTGGTATTCACGATGGCGCTGCCTTTCTTCAAATGCGGCAATGCCGCTTGCGTCAAGAAGAACATGCCGAAAATGTTCGTGCGGAATGTGCGCTCCAGCTGCTCTCTCGTGATATCCTCCAGCTTCTGCTGTGGATGCTGCTCTGCGGCATTGTTCACGACAATGTCCAGCTTACCCAGCTCGTTAACCGTCTGTTGAACTGCTTTTTTGGCAAATTGGTCATCTCCGATATCGCCGGGAATCAGTACGCATTTGCGGCCCTCCTGCTCTACCTGGCGCTTTGTCTCCTCAGCATCCTTATGCTCGTTCAAGTAGATGATAGCTACGTCCGCACCTTCTTTGGCATACGTGACAGCTACAGCCCGTCCAATTCCACTGTCTCCACCAGTAATAAGTGCGACTTTGCCTGTTAGTTTGCCAGCCGCCTTATAGGTAGACTTCTCAAACTGAGGTGCGGGCGACATTTTGGATTCAACCCCCGGTTGCTGTTCTTGATGCTGCGGAGGCAAGGTTTGTTGGGTTTGATTGCTTTTGGCCATCGTGCATTCTCCTTTCAAGATTAGATATTTTATAGGATGCAACATTTGCACCCACTCTACTCCTGATTTACCACACGCACTTGTACGTTAAACGAAAAAGGAGCATGAAGTTCGTTGTACGCATAAAAAAACGGCTTGTGCTTATTCAGCACAAACCGCTTTTTTCAATTTAGCATTTGACATCATTCGATTGCAGCCACTCGCAAAATGCTTAATTAAATAATATGGCTGTATACCATTAAAAACGTAATCAAGATCATGAAGACGGCAAGCAGTGTACTGAACATACGCATTTTTCCAGCGTATTGCGTAATGGGCTGTTGGTTACGAATCGCTTCCAGCGACAACCGTAACGGCTTGCCCATAGCACCTGCGATGCCTGAAATAGCGAGAAACAGCAGCAAGACGACGACGATCCAGGCCACTGAATATGGACCCCAAGCAAAAATCATATAGATACCGCTAACAAGCACAAGGATAAGTGCGAATTGAGCCAAACGGTTCAATAGCTGAACAGCCGATATCGTCCCTTCCTGCACGGTGGGAGCCAGCTTGTCGATTTTACCAACCACGAAGGGGAGCAATAAATAAAAACCCATCGCCAGCGAACCGATCATGTGAATAAAAAACATTCTTTACAACCTCCATTTCTTTGTTGACCTGCAAATTCATTTTTTCCATAGAACGATCATATTCCAACGAGTAGACTACCATCATTTCAGTGTTTTGGGACATGCTTTTCTATGTAACTATCAATGCATATGAACTCTATTATACCGGGGAAGTGGATCAAAGCAAAGGAAGACGGTGAGAAAAGTTTCAGCTAGGGTGGAGTGCTGGAGAGGCTCCGCGAACGGAACGTTGCTACCATCGCTGTTGTCTCCGGATTCTATTGAATATATTTGATAGGGTATAAATCCGGAGACAAAGGCGAGCGCTTACGCTTGTCCGCAATCGTTCCGTCCGCTCCGCCAGTGCCAGCAAACCCAAGCTGAAATTTTCAAAATTAAAGGAAAAGGAAGAAAACAAATAGATTACTTATAAAGCGAAAAGAGGTGTCCTCCAGCCATGACTATGGCTTTGGGACACCTCTTCAAGTAAAGTATACCGTTTTAATAGGTAGGCGAGCTTATACGGTTACTATTTTAATTACATTGCGGACTGATTCGGCGGATTGATCAAGCGCTACTTTTTCCTCGTCGGTCAATTCCAGCTCGAACACCTTTTCGATACCATTACCACCAAGAAGTGTCGGTACGCCGAGGAACAAGTCCTGATAACCGTACTCTCCCTCCAGATAGGCAATGACCGGGATAATACGTTTTTTGTCTTTTACAATCGCTTCTGTCATCTGCGTAAGCGAGGCTGCCGGGGCATAGTATGCGCTACCGTTGCCCAGCAGGTTAACAATCTCCCCGCCACCGACACGCGTCCGCTGTACGATCGCTTCGATACGTTCCTTCGAAATCAGGGTTTCGATAGGGATACCACCAACGCTGGAATAGCGTACCAGCGGCACCATATCATCACCGTGACCACCCAATACGAAGCCACGCACGTCTTCGACGGATACGTTCAGTTCCTGTGCAATAAAGGTACAATACCGAGCCGTATCCAGCACACCAGATTGGCCGATGACCCGATTTTTCGGGAAACCGAGCGTCTGGTATGCGGTATAGGTCATGGCATCGACCGGATTACTCAGAATAATGACAATAGAATCCGGCGCATACTTCTTCACGTTTTCACATACGGATTTTACAATGCCTGCATTCGTATTTACCAAATCGTCACGGCTCATGCCTGGCTTGCGCGCAATCCCCGCCGTAATAATGACGATATCCGAGTTGGCTGCATCCTCATAATTGGAAGTGCCTGTGACCTGGCTGTCAAATCCCTGGACCGGACTGGCCTCTAAAATATCAAGCGCTTTGCCTTTGGTCGGATTCTCAAGTTGCGGAATATCGATCAGAACGATATCACCCAGCTCTTTTTGGGCCAGCAGCAATGCGGTAGTGGCACCGGTAAAACCGGCGCCAACAATGGATATTTTTTTGCGTTGAATGGTCACTTGGCATTCCCCTCTCTACAGGTTACTAATAATGGTATCTGCAAACTCGGAGCATTTCACTTGTGTAGCGCCTTCCATCAGACGAGCAAAGTCATACGTTACGATTTTCTTATTAATGGACGTTTCCAGTCCTTTGTAAATCAGGTTTGCCGCTTCGTGCCAGCCCAAATGCTCAAGCATCATCACGCCGGACAAAATAACGGAACCAGGGTTTACGACATCCTTGTCAGCATATTTTGGCGCTGTGCCGTGTGTAGCTTCAAAGATAGCATGCCCAGTTACATAGTTAATGTTCGCACCTGGTGCGATACCAATTCCACCGACTTGAGCAGCCAGCGCATCGGACAGATAGTCTCCGTTCAGGTTCAGTGTAGCAATGACATCAAATTCGGAAGGACGAGTCAGCACTTGTTGAAGTGCAATGTCAGCGATCGCATCCTTGATGATGATTTTGCCTGCATCTTCTGCTGCTTTTTGAGCTGCATTTGCCGCATCTTCACCATCTTTTTCCTTGATTGCATCATATTGAGCCCAAGTGAATACTTTATCTGCAAATTCTTCCTCAGCCACTTCATAACCCCAGTTTTTGAAGGCACCTTCGGTAAATTTCATAATGTTGCCTTTGTGCACGAGCGTCACGCTCTTGCGTCCGTGGTCAACAGCATACTGAATGGCTGCACGCACCAGACGTTTTGAACCCTCGGAGGAAACCGGCTTGATCCCGATACCTGACGTTTCAGGGAAACGGATTTTGTTCACACCCAGCTCTTGCTGGAGGAACTGAATAACTTTTTTCACGTCCTCGGAGCCTTCGGCATACTCAATACCAGCATAAATATCCTCGGTATTCTCACGGAAAATAACCATGTCCACCAATTCAGGACGCTTCACCGGAGACGGAACACCGTTAAAGTAGCGAACAGGACGCAGACATACGTACAGATCCAACTCTTGACGCAATGCTACGTTCAAAGAGCGAATGCCGCCGCCAATCGGTGTCGTAAGCGGCCCTTTGATGGCTACAATATACTCACGGATGGCTTCCAAGGTATCGTTAGGCAACCACTCGCCGTATGTATTGAAAGCTTTCTCACCAGCGAATACTTCATACCAGGCAATCTTTTTGGAACCGTTATATGCTTTATCTACAGCTGCGTCCAGTACGCGCTTGGATGCTTTCCAGATGTCGCGGCCTGTGCCGTCGCCTTCGATAAACGGAATAACCGGATAATTCGGAACCTGTAGTTGACCGTTATCAATCGTAATTTTTTCGCCTTCAGTTGGGAGCTCAAACTTTTCAAATTTCGCCATAAGTTCCTTTTCCTCCTCAGATATGAATGGGTACAGGGCGAAAGACGTGATCTTCATCATAGACAAAAACACGCATCTCTCGCCGTCCCTTCTATTGTACCTTATTTTTTTAATTCAGGGTATATAGCCTCAATGTTCATACAACAAGTGATTAGCGTAATTCCGGAGACACATACTTTTGGTCAATCGGACCTGTGTATTCAGCGCGCGGACGGATCAGACGATTATTTTCGTACTGCTCCAAAATGTGCGCAGTCCACCCCGATACACGACTCACGGCAAAGATCGGTGTGAACAGGTCTCTTTTGATACCCAGTTGGGTATAAACAGAGGCAGAGTAAAAATCAACATTCGGCTTCAATCCCTTTTGTCCTGTCACAATTTCCTCGATTCGAACCGAAATATCGAACAACGTCGTATCGCCGTTCATTTCGCCCAATTCGCGGGACATTTTGTGCAAATGCTTGGCACGCGGATCACCGTTTTTATAGACACGATGTCCAAAGCCCATAATTTTTTCGCGGTTATCCAGTTTGGTCTGAATATACGAATCCACCTGATCCAAACCGCCGATTTCCTCCAGGGTTTTGGCAACAGCTTCGTTGGCTCCGCCATGCAGTGGTCCCTTCAAAGCTCCGATTGCCGACGTAATGCCGGAATAAATATCGGATAGTGTTGCTACCGTCACGCGTGCAGCAAAGGTCGATGCATTCAATTCATGATCGGCATGCAGCACAAGAGCCTGATTGAACGCTTTGATAGCCGTCTCTTCTGGGTCTTTGCCAGTAAGCTGATACAGAAAGTTTTCGGCGATAGAAACACCTTTCTTGGGCGCAATCGGCTCCAGCCCTTCGCGCACACGCGCTATGGCCGCCACAATTGTGGGCAATTGCGCCTGAAGCTTGACGGTTTTGATCACATTGGCCTCTCTCGACATATCATCCGCCTGTGGGTCATACAAGGCAAGAGACGATACGGCTGATCTCAGGGCAGCCATCGTGCTCAAATCTTTCGGGTACAGCTTTAATTGAGTAATAATTTCATCCGGAATGGCAGCATATTCGCTTAATTGGTCGCGAAGCTCCTGCAATTGGGCTTGATCAGGCAATTTTCCGAACCACAACAAATAAGCTACCTCTTCAAAAGCGGCGTTAACAGCCAAATCATCAATGTTATAACCCCGGTACGTGAGAACGCCATCTACGATAGAGCTTATGGAGGAAGTGGTCGCTACGATCCCTTCCAGACCTTTAGTCGCTGTCATCGTTACATCTCTCCTTTGTAAAAACATTGTGAACGGACTTGCAATGTAAACATTTTCAAAAGTAAGTTTTGCCTTTTAAATAAATAAGTAATGTTAACGCCATATGTCAATATTTAAACCTTCTTTCACTATACTGGATTTTGTCGTTTATGTGAACATTCAGGGCTATTCCGACACATTCAAATGTTTTATCGGGTTCATAAATAAATTTTTGAAACCCCTTACAAAATTTATTATTCCATTTGCACTTTTTTACACAGGTCTTGTCTCACCCCCTTCTTGCATATGTATAGTAAAGCACTTATTTCATGGAATACAACTGTAAAAGAAAGGAGCCGTGAGAGCTTGAGCCGGTTGATCCTGAATCGCATATTTCGCGCTCTGTGGGTCGCAGTCGTGACTGTAGCTCTGTTGCTGGGCATATACGTGCTGTTCCCTCTCATCTATCCCTTCCTGTTCGCCTGGGTTGTGGCCTATGCCATGAATCCGCTGGTCCGCTTTCTGCGCAGCAAGGCCCGCATGCCACATTGGATGGCTGTCACGGTCTCGTTATTTGTATATTTAGGCGGAATCGCCGTTGTCCTCTCTGCGGCCATAACGCGAATGGTTCGAGAGGTTATTAGACTCACTATGACCTTTGACGGGCATATTGAACATTTTAAAAGCCTGTTTATCGACTGGACTCAAAGCGATCTGATTCAAAATGTAATTAATGAAATTAACCATTTTATCCGCAATAACCCCGATTACTACCATACAATTAACAGCAATATTGATAAAACAACCCAGACGGTTAGCTCTGCTGTCACCACACTGGTTGCCCAATTTTTTAATGGTATTCTGAATTTGCTGACCTCTCTGCCTAACATGGGTGCGGTGCTGATGGTTATTGTATTAGCGGCATTTTTTATCAGTAAGGACTGGGACCAACATAGCCAAATGTTCTCGAATACGGTTCCTGATACGATTCGCAAGCCCATGTCAGGGATATGGCACGATCTGCGCAAGGCGTTGTTTGGTTATTTACGTGCACAGTTTATTATCATCTCCATTACCGCGGTGATCGTCATTATTGGACTGTTCATTTTGCGTGTAGAATCCGCCTTCACCATCGGTTTGATGATCGGGCTGGTTGATTTGCTTCCTTATTTAGGGGTTGGCATTGTGATGATTCCGTGGATTTTATATGCATATATGTCGGGTAACTTGGCATTAGGGGTAGGATTATCGATCCTCTATATCATCCTGTTGGTGGGACGGCAAATTGTAGAACCTAAAGTACTGGCCAGCAGCGTGGGTTTGAACCCGCTTCCCACCCTTATTGGGATGTTCATCGGGCTCAAGCTGTTTGGTGTGTTGGGATTGATTATCGGACCTGTGTCTCTCATTGTAGTGGACGCGCTCAATCGCGCCAATGTCATTCAAGACTTGCGCAACTATATTCTCGCCGGAAGAGTACGTTAAGATCATGTGAGTAGGAAAAACGGTAGCTTACGTCAAAACCGCCGAAACGTAATACTGCCATTTTTCATTTTTTTCTCAAGCCATTTCAATAAAAAGCGTCGATACAACGCACGGGTCAAAGGGAAAACCAGCGTAAAACCGATAATATCCGTTAAAAATCCGGGGATAAGCAGCAAGCTTCCGCCAAAAAAAACACATAGTCCATCCAGCATTTTGCGGCCGGGCATTTGCCCCCGATTCATTTCATTTTTCGCATCAGCAATGACCTTGCGGCCTTCAAATTGCATCATGGCGGCTCCAATCAGGGTTGTCAGAATGATCAGCAGAATGGTTTTACCCGCTCCAATCCAGTGACTTACCCATATGAACCCGTACAACTCAGCCAGAGGGATAAGCAACAGCAACAGCCATAGACGTTTACGCATCATCACGCTTTCTCTCCCTCCACGCCTGACATCGCAGATCGTAGCGCGGTGTACAGCTTAGGCAGCACCTGATCCAGTCGTACGGGCTTCCATTCAGTACTCACCCATACGTGGCGTGTCACCCCGGTTACGAGCAGCTCTCCAGGCAGTGTGTCTGCCTGTGTCCACACCTTTCCAATCTGGCTTTTATGGTCCTCAGCCGTTACACGCCGGACCTCATAAGTGTAGTTTAGACGTAGTCTGGAGAAGTCCGTAATCGCGGTATAAATGGTAATCAAATCATCATATCGGGCAGGACTCACATATTTCGCATTGATTTCGATAACGGGCAGCAGAACACCTTGTTCCTCCATGCTCCGATAGTTAAAGCCTGCCTGCCGGATCATTTCCGTACGCCCGATCTCAAACCAGTTCAGATAATTGGCATGGTACACGACCCCCATTTGGTCGCTTTCCTGATAACGGACACGCAGCGGCGCTCCATACCAGCGTAATTCCGTTTGTTTCTCCTCTTGTGTCATACAAGCTCTCCTATCTGTGTGCATCTTTATCTCTATTTTTGCCCTCTCTCCATTAAACCATATTTACCGCCCCGGAACAAAAAGAGGGCCGAACCGTGATGGTTCCGCCCTCCCAAGCATTTTATAATGATGGCTTTATCATTTTGGCAACGGCTTGGACAATTTGTAATATCCGCTTTCCGAAGCCGCATTCAACAGACTTTTCGCTTGACTTCCTGCCCAAGCATAACCGAGTCGTCTCTCCTCACTGATTTTCATGATGTCAGTATACTTTTTGCCATCCCGGTCTGAAAAGAAGTACTTATTGTCTTCCACATTGTAGAAACGATACCACATTACGCTCGATGCGTCCTTTTGGAAAAATTCCGGACCTTGACGATTGTATTTGATACCGTCGATCCGATTAGTGTCAAACCATTTCAAGGCGCTCTGAGCTGCTTTTTTCACCTCAGCCGTTTGCGGTTGGGACATCAAGAAGGCAGTGATGCCTACAGATTCCGTGGTTGTTTTGGAAGCAAGCTCAAATGCCCGGGCTTCAACAGATGCATAAGTAACCGGATCATGCTGTGCACCCCAGATCGTCGGTGTACCATTATTTACAATTTGAGACTTAATTGCGTACTGGATGCCTTTGTTTAGCGCTTGCTGAAGTCTGGAGCGATATGTATTGTCCAGAATATCGCTATCAAACGGCTGCTTCTTGTTCGCAATATCATCCGCCAACACCATAACTCTAACCATTGCATCATCGTTGTAAGTTACGGCATCAGAATAATTACCACGTTTAGGGTATACTTGCGGCCAGCCACCGGAGGAATATTGAGAGGTTAGAACGAAGTCAACTGCTTTTTGTACACTGTCCTTAATGTCTTTATTTTTTGTTTTTTTGTATACATCCGCCAAAAAGCGAATTTCAGTTGTCGTAGCCTCATTATCAAATGTTCCCAGCTCTACGCCATCCTTGCTCTTCCAGGTGGAGCGTGCAGCTTTACCGTCCCACTTGGATTTATAATTCTTTTCCATAGCTTTGAAGAATCCGCCATGCGGCAATTGCCACGATACGATATTCAAGGCCAGTTTGGTATCCTTAGATACATCGCCAGTGGAAAATTTACTAAAATCACGGTACTTATCCAGCAAACTGTCCGTACTGGCGCTGGCGAATGGTACGATAGAATTTTTGTAAATGGCCGTATCACCATACACTGCTTGGGTAACATTCACCCCCGCATCAGCTGAATCCTGTTCCGCTGCCGCCCACGAAGGGTTAGCAAGTCCTGTTGTTACTGTAATCGCCAATCCTGAAAGGGCGATCCACTTGACAGATTCTTTAACATTAAACCTCATTCAAAACCTCTCCTTTAATATGATTATGGGTACCTCAGAAACTATTAAACACATGTATTATATGAAATTATACCCAAATAATCAATATATTTTATTATATACAAATGAAAGAGTTTACTAAACTAATCGAGTAGGAGGCTACCCATTAACTGAGTAGCCGACCTCTCACACCACCGTACGTACCGTTCGGTATACGGCGGTTCAAC
>NZ_SLTL01000029.1:0-68470 GCF_014858585.1 Paenibacillus sp. 23TSA30-6
TGTATTAGGCACGCCGCCAGCGTTCGTCCTGAGCCAGGATCAAACTCTCCATTAAAGACCAACCGAAGTTGGTATATAGAAAGAGCGATATGCTCATTTTGAAACTGACGAGATAAAATATCTCTTTTACACTCCGATTTCATACAACCTTGCGGTATGCACCGAAATCTTCGCAGTTGATTTTGCGAACAAAATCATTTACTCACTCGTTGTTCAGTTTTCAAAGATCAAACCTACATGATGTCTTGCTTTCGCCTTACTTCGTTTCACCACCGCATCTCAGCGGCGACTTAAATAATATATCATGTTTTCCAAAGCTTTGCAACACTTTTTTTCAAGAGAATTTTTTAAACATTTTCATTCTGCTTTGTGTTGCTAACCATCTCAGAAAAGACAGCTATAAGAATATATCATATTATGCTTATACTTAGCAACACCTTTTTTAAATTGGTTTCCTGTACCCAAATTCGCTTGCTGCTAATCGAAAAAAAGACCGTCATTCCGTTTCTAAGGAATAACAGTCTCTCTATTTTATCATTTCACTCTTTTAGGTTAATCATAGGCTGATTTCCCCTTCATAAAGGTTATCTCTACTTTTAAATTCCCTTTTGTCAGTCCTTAATCCAGGGATTTCTGCGAGAGTGGGAACTGCTGGTCGAAGAATGGGAAGCTGCCGCTACCGTCTTGCGGGACTTTTGATTTTTAGCAGTACCATTTTTACCCGAAACCTTGACTTTGGATGTCTCTTCTTTGGCCGTACTGCCCGAGGTGTCTTTTCCCTTGCCTTTACGCACGTTGCTATCTTTATGCTTGGCAGAAGCAGAATTAGCTTCGTTTTGGGTTCCGATATTCAGACTTTTTCCATCTCCCTGCGTTCCCGAGAATGCTGGTACTGACTCCACATTCCCCTCCCGGCAACCACAGTCAGGCAAAAACATATAAGGGGTGGTATATCCCTCTAAAGGATACACAGGTGCATTCTCATGGGCGAACGAATGATGCGGTAGATTCGCCGACTGTTGTCCTTGTAGCTGGCTATAGTCGGATATATACCCACCTGTAGGTAGACCGTGTTGAGGTGGTCCCCATTCATGTCCCCACTGACTACCTTGGACTGCGCTCTCAGGATGCTGCGGGTAACCTTGATGGATAAATGGAGGATAGACAGGATAGGATGCATTCTCAGCCGCTTCATAGCTTGGATGATACCCCGGGGATGTGCAGTCCGGATAAACAGGATATGGTGTCGGTTGGACATTTATAGGCGCTGTTTGTACAGATCCCCAACTCCATGGGTGTTCACAGTCATGCTGATATCCCTGGTTAGGGGCTACGGAAGAAGACCATTGCTCTACAAAGGAAGTATTTACTGGAGCATTCTCCCATGGCTGGGCAGCCCCGATGCCCGGGTACCATGAGTTTGGTCCCGTACTTGCTGGTGAGTTGTAATCATGCGTCGGCTGTTGTACTGACCATTGGGAATTGGTCGCTACTGATTCCGAGTTCGTGCAACCGCAAAATTTTTCAGCTACAGGCTTTAGCTCAACATTTGCAGGCAACTGGGGCTTGGGCTGAACCGGTTGGTAAGCTACAGGTTGAGGTGGAGCAGGATTCACAGGTGCCACAGGCATAGGTACCTCGGGTAGCTTTAATTCGGGAAGCTTGGGAGGATTCACGGTTTCATTAGGCTGCGTCCACTGCTCGTTAGGCTTAGGCACGTTTTCCATATTCGGCTGAGTTAGTTGCTCTTTTGGTTGAGTGAGTTGTTGTTTGTTTGACGGCTCTGCTGGTGACTCGTGCTTTGGTTGCATCATCTCTTGTTTGACTCCGGTATTTTTTTTGTCTGTAGCAGGACTGGATGATTCCCCTTTGTATTGAGGAATATTGACGGTTTCTCCGACCAGTAGAGCGTTCGGGTTTTTAAGTTGGGAATTGGCATCAATAATTAGCTTGAGCGGGACTCCCCATGCCTTGGACAACTTCCACAACGAATCACCCTGCTTGACTTTGTGCTGATAAACCGTTGATGGCTGTTCTTGCATCGCAACAGGGTCTGCCGGAATTTTGATTTTCTCGCCGATACTTAACTGATTCGGGTCAGCCAATTGGGGATTGGCCGCAATCACTTTTTCGAGTGACACATTATATTTCTGGGCAAGCAAGTACAGTGTGTCGCCTTTCTTGACGATGTGTATTTTCACAGGTCACAAACCTCCTAGACATTCGTTCGGGCAGGATAGGTAAACGCCCGGCTTCTGTTATTACATCCTATGCACTTCCCGGGCGAATGACCCCATACAAACAAAAAAATCCTCTCAACCGGATTCCCTTGCGGGCATCCAGTCAAAAGGATCCACTATTTTTAGTCCTGCCACACTTTATAACCGTCTTGATCCACGATCTTGCGGAACTCGGCCAATAGCTCCAAAGTCACCGGACCCGCAACGCCGGAACCAATCGTACGACCATCTACTTCATAAGCAGCAATAACTTCTGCTGCAGTTCCCGTAAAGAACACCTCATCAGCGACATACACATCATGCAGCGTAAAAGGCTGTTCCTTGAGCGCATAACCAAGCTCGGCGCACAAGTCGATAATAGCATTGCGCGTGATACCCTCAAGCGCTCCCAGATAGCAAGGCGGCGTATACAACACTCCGTTTTTGACGATAAAAATGTTGTCTGCGGAACCTTCCGTCACATAGCCTTGGGAATTTAGCATAATAGCCTCCCCCACACCAGCATAGTTAGACTGGATTTTCACCAGGATGTTGTTGAGGTAATTCAACGATTTGATTTTCGGATTCAAAGCATCTGGAATGTTGCGACGCTGAGAGACGGAAATCGTCTTAAGCCCGGTCAGATAAGCTTCCTCGGGGTAGATGGCGAGTTGCTCCACGATAATGATAATACTTGCTTTCGGACAGCGAAGAGGATCAAGCCCAAGATTTCCAGCACCACGCGATACAACCAGACGAATGTATCCATTACGCATCTCGTTAAGACGGATCGTTTCCGCCATCGCTTCCAGCATTTCATCAGGAGACAGCGGAATGTTTAACTGAATTGATTTTGCAGAATCGTACAGACGGTCCAAGTGCTCTTTGCATTTAAAAATATTACCATTGTAAATGCGAATGCCTTCAAATATCCCGTCCCCGTACAAAAACCCATGATCATATACCGAAACCTTTGCATTTTCCTTAGTTACATGCTGTCCATCTAGATAAATCCATTGCTCTGCCATTAAGAACTGCACCTCCGATTATTGTTCTTCTAAAATAGGTTCGATCGCTGCTTCAACATACTTGTAGCTTGGATAGGAACCAAGGATACGCACATGACATCCCAAAGCCTCAATCTCTGCAAATGCTGCGGGAAGCAGGACGGAATCCAGAGATTCCAAAATTTCAATGTAAAAATAGTAGTTCCCCAGTTGCTTTTTGGTCGGGCGCGATTCAATCCGTGACAGATTCAACCTGCGCCACGCAAATGCAGATAATACCTGATGCAACGCCCCTGGAAAATCCTGCGGTGGTGTCACCAAAATACTGGTCCGTTGACCTTCAGGTTTACGCGGGAGGCTGATAGGCTGATGGCCGATCAGGACAAAGCGGGTAAAGTTATTATCGTGATCCGTCACCTTGCTGGCCAAAATATCCAATCCGTGCTTGGAAGCCGCAAGCTTGGTTCCCAAAGCAGTCCAGCCTTTGCCCGGGTTATGTTTAACAATTTCGACGGCTTCCGCCGTACTTCCTGCACTCTCCAGCTCAGCCTGAGCAGCCGTAGTCTGTATGAACTCCTTACACTGGGGAATCGCCACGGGATGAGACATAATTTTGACCACTTTGCTCAAATCCAGCTCGCCCCGGTCATTGGTAAATTCATTGCGATATCCAATGAGGTTTTGAATAGAAGGGTACACCCATTCCGCCTGCATCTGAATGTTCACTTCATGTACAAGCCAATCCATATGCAGACTTACAGAGCCATCAATTGTATTCTCAATCGGAATTACACTGTAGTCAGCCTTTCCCTTGTCCACAGCCTGAAATACATCTGCTATATACTTATAAAACAGCAATTCATAGGGCGTATCCCCTATCAGATAACGAATCGCTTCATGGGAAACGGTCCCCTCCGGAAGAAGTGCAATTCGTTTCATATCGTAATTTCCCCTTTAATCATGTCCATAAAAGGAATCTCTTTCTCATCAGTATATACTTTAACGCCTTCGCTCTCTGGGCGCAATTTTAAAATAGATGCAGTGATTCCTTCCTTGCTCATCGTTTCGGTTAAATACTGTTCCAGTTCCGCTCTCCGATTCTCCCGGCGATCCGCCAATGCCAACAATGTCGGTCCGGCTCCGCTAAGAGCCACCCCCAAAGCACCATAATGATGTGCATCCTGCAAAATCTCTGCCATACCCGGCACAAGAGCCGCCCGATAAGGCTGGTGAAGCCGATCCTGCATCGCCTCGGCGATCAAATCGGTTCGGCCTGATGCCAATGCCGCTACGAGCATCGAAGCATGGCTCACATTGTATACGGCATCTTTCAAGGATACATGCGCGGGTAGAACCTCTCTGGCCTTGGAGGTAGACAATTGGTAATCCGGAATGATTACCAGAACCTCCAGATTTGCATCCGGCTCAAGCCGTAAATGCTTGGCATGTTTGCCATCCCACATCGCTGTAATAATGCCGCCAAACAAGGAGGCTCCCACATTGTCAGGATGCTTTTCAATAGCACTTGCCATGTCAAACAACTTGGAGTCTGACAAAGGTGAGCCAATCAGCGTATTTGCAGCCACAAGCGCACCCACAATGGCTGAAGCACTACTACCTAAACCGCGGGTAAGTGGAATATCCGAATACATCGAAATATCCAGTTCAGGAACTGATACCCCGGCCTCCCGAAAAACCATTTGTGCTACTTTATAAATCAGATTCGTTTTATCCTGGGAAATACCGTTCATTTCATCCCCGTATAAATGGAAAGCCGTCTGTCCGGCCTCTTTCAATTCAACCCATGCATACAAGGACAACGCCATGCCCAGTGTATCAAAACCGGGGCCTAAATTGGCGGTACTTGCAGGCACACGCACTCTTGCAGTTTTCAAAACGGTCATACAGACAATTCCCCCTGCTTTTTTGAACTATCCCTCTACCCGATACACACTCTTGATACCGCGAATGACATCCAGAGATTCAAAATGCTCCAGAACCTTTTTCATACTTGCCTTACTGGCCAAATGGGTTACGATAATAATTTCAGCATCTGGATTGACCTCATTTGGTTGCTGCACCACAGATGCCAGACTGACGTCGAATTCAGCAAATACCTGTGTGATCTGCGCCAATACTCCGGCCTTATCATCTACATGCAGAAGTACGAAGTTTTTGAAATACACGTCCTCGTCACTGCTGATTTTTTTAGGGTTATAAGGTACGATGGCCTTAAGCCCATTCACGCCGAGCTTGAGGTTCTTCACTACAGCCACCAGATCGGCCACAACCGATGTAGCTGTTGGCATTTCTCCTGCACCCGCACCGTAGAACATGGTTTCACCCACGGCTTCACCGTGTACATAAACTGCGTTGAATACCCCGTTCACCGAGGCCAAAGGATGCTGCTTGCGTACCATCGTCGGCTGAACATTGATCGTAAATTCATCACCCTGACGCTCCGCAATGCCAAGCAGCTTCATTTCATAGCCCAGTGTTTTGGCAAAAGCGATATCTTCACTGGATACCTTTGTAATACCAGTAACGCTTACGTCCTTAAGCTCTACATCCGAACGGAAGCCGAGCGTACCGAGGATAGCCATTTTACGGGCAGCATCCAGTCCCTCCACGTCTGAAGTCGGATCAGATTCCGCGTATCCAAGCTCCTGCGCTTCCTTGAGAACTTCCTCGTAAGAAGCCCCCTCCTGACTCATTTTGGTTAAAATGAAATTGGTTGTACCGTTCACAATCCCCATAATGCGAGTAATGCGATCGGAGGAGAAGCCTTCAATCAGCGTACGAATAATCGGAATACCGCCCGCTACACTTGCTTCATAAAAAATATCACACTGCTTTTCCTGCGCCTTCGCCAGTACTTCAGAGCCGTGCAGAGCCATTAAGTCCTTGTTCGCTGTTACGATATGCTTGCCGCGCTCCAGCGCTTCCAGAATGTACTTCTTCGTCTGATCCACGCCACCCATGACTTCGATAATAACATCAATCTCTGGATCACGGATGACCTCCCACGGGTCCTCTGTAAGCTTGGCGGGATCGACTTCAATGGAACGATATTTCTCTATATTTTTAACAGCTATTTTTTCAATAATGATCGGCGAACCGACTTGTCTGCTCAAATCTTCTTGATTTCCTTCCACGATTCGAACGACTCCCGTTCCTACCGTTCCTAATCCTAACAATCCTACTTTGACCGGTTTCATCCATTCCCCTCCTGCTAACTTATATCTAATGAGCTTTATAGCTCTTTAACCTTGCCCGATCAGGCGAACGCGCTTCACACCGGAGATGGTTTCCAGGCCCTCCAGCAGAACCCCAAGCTCTTCACTAAGTCTGGACATTTCTACCGAAATGACTACGTTAGCTCTGCCTTGCAGCGGAATGCTCTGCTGGATCGTTAGCACATTGCCTCCGTAATCTGCCACCCTGCCAAGTACTCTGGACAGCATGCCGGATTGATGCTCCAAATCAATGGAGATATTGACAATTCGCTCACGCTCCAGTTGGTTTACCAAATGAATGCCATCCTTATATTTATAAAAGGCGCTTCGACTTAGCCCGACTTGCTCCACGGCGTCATGCACGGTTTTAACATCTCCCGAAGCAAGCAGCAGCTTAACCTGGATCGTCTTAACGATAGCTTCAGGCAAAATATCTTCCCGTACCAAGTAATAGCGCTCTTTCACGAACGTCCTCTCCTCAAAGACTTATGTTTTTATATAGAGGACATTATATCGAAACTCCTGACAATCGGCAAGCTAACGGTACAAAAAAACGGCTACTGCCGTCTATAGAGTATCCTATAGCGTAGTAACCGTCCATACTTCAGACAAGTATTTCATTTTTAGTAATAGCTGCTGCCTTCCACGAATTCAAACTCGAAATCGGCAATGCGTACAGGCGTTCCATCAACAGCACCACGCTTGCGCAGCTCAGCATCCACACCCATGTGGCGCAATGTTCTTGCTAACTTTAAAATCGCATCGTGCGAATTCAGCTGCATACGCTTCATCATGCGCTCGATTTTGACACTGTGCACCACGAATGTATCGTTTTCACGTACAATGGTGAAACCTTCATCCTCTGCCTTATCCAGCTTAAACACCTTACGTTCATTCACTTCCGCTACTTCCTCAACAACTGGCTCGTCCGGTATTTGATCCAACAGATCAGCAGCCCGATAGAGCAGTTCCTTTACGCCTTGACGTGTCAACGAGGAAATGGGCATAATTTCGAGATCTGGACGAACAGAAGCGATTTGTTCCTTGAATTGAGCCAGATTTTCTTCCGATTCCGGCATATCCATTTTATTCGCCGCCACAATTTGTGGACGCTCGGCTAATGCCGCGTTATATTGCTTTAATTCGTCGTTAATTTTAGTCCAATCTTCAAACGGATCACGACCCTCAGAGCCCGCCATATCCACGACGTGGATAATGATACGTGTCCGTTCAATGTGCCGCAGGAATTCATGTCCCAGTCCTATGCCTTCATGAGCTCCTTCAATCAATCCAGGCAGATCGGCCATAACAAAGTTACGATGGTCGCCTACATCCACAACACCCAAATTAGGCGTAATCGTTGTAAAATGGTAGGCACCAATCTTCGGTTTTGCGGAAGATACTACCGACAGCAATGTGGACTTCCCTACGCTAGGAAAACCAACCAGGCCTACGTCAGCCATTACTTTAAGCTCAAGGGTAATATAACGTTCCTGTCCCTCTCCGCCGTTCTCAGCCAGCTCAGGCGCTGGATTGTTTGGTGTGGCAAAACGGATATTTCCGCGCCCCCCACGTCCGCCTTTGGCCACAATGACCTGCTGACCATGACGTGTCATATCTGCCACTACTTCACCCGTATCATCATCCACGATGACTGTACCCGGAGGTATGCGTACGATCATATGATCCGCATTGGCTCCATGCTGGCTTTTGTTGCGGCCTTTTTCTCCACGTTTAGCTTTAAAATGCCGCTGGTACCGAAAATCCATTAGGGTACGCAAGCCTTCATCGACGCGGAAGATCACGTCTCCACCGTTACCTCCGTCACCGCCACCAGGGCCGCCTTCAGGAACGTATTTCTCACGGCGAAACGCAATCAGCCCGTCTCCACCGTCGCCGCCCTTAACAAAAATCTTCGCTTTATCTACAAACATGGTTACACCTTCCTTATGTCTGACACTGCATCCGAATTTGAAGCATTTCTCCCGTAGGAAGCTTCTCTGTTCGAATGCGTTCACTTCCGTGTCCGGATCTGACCTGCTTTAACAAATTCAAATCAGCAGGTACGTCACTGCCTTCAAACCGGACGATAACATCATTCTCATCCATACCGAAATAAAGTGTTAATCTGCGCACTTCTCCCCAGGACGACCGGCCCCCGCCATATTGATACGCACGTACCGTTTCTATGACGGCCGAGGCAAGCGACTCGCCGTCTTCGGGAGACATGACAGCGTCCAACTTTAAGTGCTCCTCAACCTGAACCGACAACTGTAAATTTCCGGCGTTCACGCGAAAAGACTGCAAATAAAACACCAGCGAGGGAATACCCAGCTTGGATATTTTACTGTCCTCTGCTACCCGCCCTTTTATTGTTTCCACATAAGCAGCCGATTTATCATGCTTATTCATACGAATATAGCCATAAAGCACCTGCAAGTCATTCATCCAGTCATGCCGGTGATGATTGAGAGCTGCGATAGCTGTACGCTCCAAAGAACGCAAAGCAGCTTTCCGCTCAGCTTCAACCCGTCTCTGTATATACCACATGCTAAAACAGGCGGCAATAACAGACCACACGGCTAATATGATAATCGTTAGTGCTGCAGGATAGAGCAGTGAAAAAACCAAAGGAATCAGAATGGAACCCAACGCCAGATGAGGCGCTCTTATCCGCTGGAACATAGCTTCTCTCCGTTCTGCGATAATTAAAATGGATTAATAAAGAACCTTAATCCAGTATAGCACAGACTGACTTTCCAGTTCATTACCATCATACAAAAAAGCCTCCGACAAAATTGCCGGAGGCTTTTCAGCGTGTCTAAGCCGCTATTAAGCTTCTACAGTAGCTGCTACTGGAGCAACGTCGATCGGGTAGATGCTCACCTTTTTGCGATCACGGCCCCAACGTTCGAACTTCACAACGCCGTCCACTTTCGCGAACAGAGTGTCGTCCTTACCGATGCCCACGTTCGTGCCCGGGTGAATTTTCGTTCCGCGTTGACGAACCAGGATGCTACCGCCGGTAACTGCTTGACCGTCAGCACGTTTCACGCCAAGACGTTTCGATTGACTGTCACGTCCGTTTTTTGTGGAACCCACACCTTTTTTCGATGCGAATAATTGAAGATCCAATGTCAATTTCAACATGATGTCTACCTCCTTCTTTGTTTATTTTCTATTTGAATATACTTACCGTATGATTCAGCAATGCTTGTCAGCATAATTACCATGGATTCCAGCAACAGTTGTACCTGTGCGTTCGCCTCATGATGAATTTCAGGGGGAAGATACGCGCTCAAAAAGCCGTTTTCCATTTCCGATTCCATATCAACGTTTGTAAGAGCTCCAATCGAATTGACCGTGCCTACAGTTACCGCTGATACGCCAGCACATACGATATCCTCGCCAGATTTGGCGTAATTCGCATGACCTTTAATGGAAAATCCCTGTATGCTGCCATCCTCCAGTCGTGTAATACGCACGATAATCACTTATCGCACCCTCTTACGCTTGGATTTTTCCAATCGTCACTTTCGTGTACGGTTGACGATGACCTTGCTTCACATGGTAGTTCTTTTTAGGTTTGTATTTGTATACAATGACCTTTTGGCCTTGACCATGTTTCTCAACTGTAGCTGTTACAGTAGCTCCGGAAAGAAGCGGTGTACCTGTAGTCAAGCCATTGTCGCTAGATACTGCCAGAACACGGTTGAACGTTACAGTTTCACCATCGGTAGCTTCCAACTTCTCGATGAACAATACATCGCCCTCTTGAACTTTGTATTGCTTACCACCTGTTTCAATAATTGCGTACATTTGCTTGCACCTCCTTATGTCTCAGACTCGCCTAATCGCAGGTGACAACTTCCCTGAGGATGCTGTACTTCAGTACCTGATTGGAGCGGTTACAGCATGTGCAGCCAATCTTACGCATGACACATACTAAAAGATTGTAGCATAAGCTTCGTCCACATTCAACCTCTAGTTTAAAATGATTTTGGAAACGCAGTGCCTTATAAAATCGTCTTTTCCTCGCGTACCTTTTTTCGAGTCATCTCCAGAAGTCCTAGCCGTGTCCAGCCAACGACATATGATTTGGTTCGGTCTTTTTTCAGCCTAGACTCCAGCACAGAGGACACTTCACGTCGGTTCTCCTCTTGTTCCATGTCAATAAAATCAATAATGATAATGCCCCCGATATCACGCACACGCACCAGTCGGGCAATCTCTTCAGCCGCTTCGACGTTAGTCCGAGTCACCGTCTCTTCCAGATTGCTACCCCCCGTAAATTTCCCTGTGTTCACATCAATGACGGTTAGTGCCTCAGTATGGTCAATGACGATATATCCGCCGCCCTGGAGCCATACTTTTCGCGCAAAATCACGTTCCAGTTGCTCATGGATGCCATAGGCTTTAAATATGGTCTCTTCTGCACCACGAAATATGCTCACATGAGCCTTCTCCGGACTGATCTGACGCAGTAATATTTCCGCTTCCTTGGCCTGCTCCTCACTGTCAATAACCAGCTCATCCTGCTCCGGTGTAAACACATCCCGAATCAGACGCTGTACAATGCTCAAATCCCGGTGCAGCTCACATGGAGCCGAGTGTTCAGCAGCTTTACACTGAATGACTTCCCATTGCTGACGCAACTGGTTCAGGTCATTTTCAATCGCTTCTCTGCTCATTTCCTCCGAAACTGTACGGATAATGACTCCTTCTTCACCTGTTCGAAGCTGCTCTCCCATCGCTTTCAGACGAGCCCGTTCCCCCTCACGCTCGATCTTTTTGGATACAGCCACATAATCGGCGCGAGGCATGTATACGATCCAGCGACCCGGAAGTGAAAAATGAGTGGTTACTCTGGCCCCTTTGCTACCCACGGCCTCTTTCAACACCTGCACTACAATTTCCTGCCCCACCTTCAACAGCTCGGAAATGGAGGGCTTTACCTCAGGTTGCTTGTCCAAATGGGCGTGAAGTACGTCATCCACATATAAAAAGGCATTCTTTCGCTGTCCAATGTCAACAAAGGCGGCTTGCATTCCCGGCAGTACATTGACGACTCTGGCTTTGAAAAAGGAACCAAGAATTCCCCGCTTTCGCGGCAATTCAGCTGCATATTCTACCAATCGTCCCTCTTCCAGCAGTGCCATTTGGGTCATCTGCTGCTGGCATTGTACAATCATTTGCTTCATGGTTTTTCAACCTCTCTGGATACAGCCTCTTTCCTCAACTCATAAAAAACTGCTACTTTTCTATTTAGGTTTGGATTTTCCTCCATCCGGCGGGCGCGCTGCAAAATAAGAGCGAATAAGGCGTTGCTCTGGCAATACCGCTACAATCCGTCCCTGCTCATTCATGACATAAACCATATGGTATCGGTCCCTTTTGAAAAGACGCAAAACAGGCTCCAAATGTTTCATAGGCAAGGATACAATTGGCAAGGCAATACTTCCCTTAGCTGCCTCCCGGTAAAAGAGCTCGTCCCTTCCCAGCAAAAAACGTATAAAACGATAAGGGATATTCCGATAATCCACAATATTAGAATAAAGCAAAAAAATCCCTACCGCCAGCAGATTTAAATGCACAGGTCCATTTTGCCTTAATAACGGCGAAATACCATAGATACAAAATAGCAGGCTGGTCACGATGCTAGCTCGAAAAGTCCAAACAAGAGTACGGTGATACGGGATGGATAAGCTCATCAGCGCCTGCATTATTTTTCCGCCGTCCAGTGGTAAAATCGGGAGCAGATTAAACAGTGCAATGACCGCATTTCCCTGAATCATATAATTTATATATTCATGCTCCCCCCCGCTCACATTTCTCAGCAATAGAAGGATGACAATCATAATTCCGTTTTGCAGAGGGCCAGCCAGCGCAATGACAATCTCCTTCCACGCGTTGAGCTTTCCCTGATCGTCAATGACGGCCACTCCTCCAAAGGGTAGCATCTGTATGGTCAGCACCCGCGCCCCCAACAACGTGGCTGCTGTTGCATGCCCCAATTCATGAATGAACACCAGCGTAAACAAAGTCATGATCTCGATAAAATGTCCTGTCAACACAGAGGTTAGCATCACCAGTACAAACAGTGGATGCAGAGACAAAGTCACGCCCCGGACATTAATCAAGGGCTACCACTTCCGCCGGATCAATATACTGACTTCCTCTCTGCACCGCAAAAAACAGAGTCGCTGCCTCACTGCCACTATGGCCTGCTGGTAGCACACCGACCTCGTCCCCCTCCTGGACCCAATCGTTCACCTTTAAGGTAGAGCGGGATAGACGTCCGTACGTTACCGTGATACCGCCAGTGTGACGAATCGTAATTGTAATTCCACTTTCTGGGTGATTGAATATGTCCAGCACACGTCCAGCATCTATACTTTTGACAGCGATTGCCCCATTACCAGCAGCTTTGGGTGCAATTTCCACTCCTTTGAGGCTTAGCGCAAATGGCTGTGTTATATTCCCTTGAATTGGCGGAGTGCCCTTGCGGACTGCGTTCACCTTGTGTGTTTCAGGCTCCTCTCCAAAGATCGGTAAAAAGGATGGGGTCCCATCAAAATAAGTTTCATACCATTGTCCGGCGGCTGCAAAATCCATATCCTTATTTAAGGCATCCGCGATAAACATTCTCAAATTGACCGCATAGGGAACATCCCAGCGAAATAATCCCCACACCAGTCCAAACAGCACAGTAGCAAACACAGACCTGCGCCAAAAAGAAACCCAAAAAGACGGACCCCGGTTCTCCCCAAAAGATTGCTGCCAGCGTTGTCGTTCATTTTTCCATTCGGTTTCCGGGTCTCTGGGCCGGATCACTGCTGGCACCGGCTTCATTTCCCTGTTCCCGTGCCTGTCCTGATGCATGCCTGAGAAATATTCTTCAGCTTTGTTTCTCGCGATCAGCTGCTGTATGCGTTCTTCTCTGCGCTGCTTGATTCCGGAGTTTTTATTCATCCTGTTTCAGCCCCCCAGCGAGGTATGTTTGGTACATCTTATGAGGACGGGCTTCAACTTATGTTGTTCGGTTCGGGATTACGTATCTGAAAATGAAAAAAACCGGCGCAAGCGCACCGGATGTGATTGAATATATAGCAGCTATGTAGTGAGCCTTATATTAAGAACTAGGAATTATAGAAGTTAAAAAGACAAGCCAAAAACACTTAAATAAGTTTATTACTTATTTAAGTGTTCGTAATTAAGATGAAAGGACTAAGAAGTTTTAAAAAAGCATGCAATTCTTCGTACGTATCTTTCCTCTACATCCATTCTCTTACTTAAAAACAGTTTAGGAATTTGCGCAGGCAGTAGCGAAGCGGGTGATTTGAATCTGAAGAAATGAAGCGTTCGCCTTTGCCATGGGATTCTTACCACTAAATGTTTTACAAATAAAAGAATCCCGTGGCAACAGCGATCGTAAGATCAAATTACACGCGGAGCCGTCTACCAGCCATAACTCACTGTTTTCTTCATCCACCCATACCAAAAAATTTCTTAAACCGTGTCATCACGCTTTTCTTTTGATCCAGTTGCATGAGTGGTACTGTATCACCCAGAATCCGTCTAGCAATGTTACGGTAGGCAATCGCTGCCTGTGAATCCGGATTCATGACGGTAGGCTCTCCTGTATTGGCTGCCTTGATTACCATTTCATCGTCCGGCACAATCCCGATAAGGTCTATGCTAAGCACTTGTAAAATGCCGTCAATATCCAGCATATCCCCGGATTTGACCATGCTGTTGCGGATACGATTAACCACCAGTTTTGGTGAAATCACATGCGAGCTTTCCAGCAATCCGATAACCCGGTCAGCATCGCGCACAGCAGCATTTTCCGGTGTCGTTACGACAATCGCCTGATCCGCTCCAGCAATAGCATTTTTGAAGCCCTGCTCAATACCCGCAGGACAATCAATCAATATATATTCAAAATCCTTTTTAAGCTCCAAAATAATATCCTTAACCTGCTCCGGCGTTACGGCACTCTTGTCCTTGGTTTGAGCAGCAGGCAGCATATACAGCTCCTCAAAGCGCTTATCCTTGACCAAAGCCTGATTTAAACGGCAACGACCTTCCGCTACATCGACCAGATCATAGATAATCCGGTTTTCCAAACCCATAACAACATCCAGATTACGCAAGCCTATATCCGTATCCACTAAGCACACCTTTTTGCCGAGCAGTGCCAGCGCTGTTCCTATATTGGCTGACGTCGTCGTTTTGCCGACGCCGCCTTTTCCTGAAGTGACGACGATAGCCTCTCCCATGTGCTACACCCCTTTGAACACGTTAAAATCGCGGCCCAGACGCACAATATTACTCATTTTATCTATTTGCATGGCGCCGTCCTTGAGATACGCAAATTCCATTCCGGATTCACGCGTCTCCCATTCATCGGGCGGACGACTGATCATTTCGGAAATTCGCAGCTGTGTTGGTGCAAAATAGGAGGCCGCGATAATTGCCTCGCCATTTCCCTCCATCCCCGCATGCGCCATACCCCGCAGGGCACCAAGCACGTAGATATCACCAGTACACGTTATAATCCCACCGGGGTTCACATCTCCCAAAAAGAGTAAATTCCCGTTATGATGAAGCACCTGGCCTGAACGGATAATCCCTGTCACGGTGTGAATGGGAGCTTTTCCCTGCACCTCCGAAGGCAGTCCGGGCGATTCGACGGACCGTATGAGCAGATTCCCCTTCTGTCTCAAAATATCCAGAATACTTTCCTTTTGTTCCTCCGTCACTTCCCGGCTTCCCAGCTTAATATCCACATGAATAATCGGTCCGGTTAAAATATTTTGATGACTGTGCTCCAGCTTGAAACGCAGCTCGCCCAGCAAATCCTCAAACTCACATTGATCGTCCAGAAGGAATACCAGGCCGTCTTTGATGCCTTTAATCGTGACATGATTCGATTTCACCGCCATTAGCCTGTCCCTCCTATCTCAATCATTTCGTCCCCGGAACGTGAAATCCCTGCTAACCCGGACAAAATGTGTGTAAAAAGACCTAGACTTTCTCTTCCTTTTTCACACGAATACCCAAACGCTGCAATTGCTTGCGAACGGGGACGTAAATGATGAGGGCGAACAGAAAATGGATAAATAAATCAGGGATCATATATTGAGCCAACGCCCAGTCGAAAGTCTGATGGTTCAACTGGAACAGATGATCAATGGCAAAAAGCATCGAATCCAGCAGAAAACTGCCGATCAGCACAGCTCCCATCATAATAGGCATCGGCGCACGTCGAGCTGTAAATACCAGCCCCAGCAAATAAGCCGACAATCCCATTGCAAAAGAGTAAGGTCCGATAATAAACCCGTAATACACAACGTCATGAATAAGTCCAAGAACAATTCCCAGTACCAATGCCGTATGGCGACTATAATACACGGATACAAACAAAATGACGACATACACGAGATTCGGAACCATTCTTGGATGCCAACTATCCGGAAGAAGCCACGGAAGAATCGTTCCTTCAGCTATAAACAGTACAAACAGCAGCAGTATTAAAACCTGACCGCGTATCTTCATTATTCCGGTACCTCAGGAGTGTAAAGAACGAGCAATTCTTTCCAATCCACGAAGCTGGCTGCGGGTTTGATAATCGCTGTACGTGTTTGTCCGAACTCGCCAACCTGGATTTTTTCCACCGTACCGATCAACAGATTTTTACGGAACTTCCCGCCTGCTCCAGACGTAATGATCTGATCACCTTTTGCGATTGGATCATTTTCCTCAATGCGAGTCATTTGAAATCTGTTCGTAGCCGGATCATAGCTTTCAATCATACCGAACGAATTATTTTCCTTGCCCAGTGCTGTCGCTGCGATAGCATAAGAATTTGGATTTTTAGGGTCTAATGTAGTCAATAGCGTAACCGTAGAAGTGAAGTTCGCTGTGCGACTAATAACCCCCACAAACCCTTCAAGTGATCTGACTTCCTGACCAACCTTGGCCCCGTCCTTTTCACCAATATCAATGACAAGCGTTTTGGAATCATTACTGACGCTATTTACCTGTGCAATACGATAATCATATTGATTTTTGGACTTTTGCGTTTGGGTGAATTTCAGTTCTTGCTCAAGTCTGGCGTTTGTCTCTTTCAAGTTAGAAGTCTGAATCTGCTCAGCGGTTAACTGCGCTACGGCAATTTTCAACCGTTCATTTTCACTATAAATGCTCCGCATATTCCCGATATCTTCAAAGAAGCCCGCTATTGCTGAAGCGGGCCTGTAGAAGATACCTTGCACAAAGCCAATTGAATCTCTGGCGAACTTTTCCGGCCAGGTTAAGGAATTTCTCTGTCCAAGTGTGATCCCCATAAGGGCAATAAACAGAACGATTCCGATCAATAGAATAAATAGTCTTTTATTGCCGAACAGCTTAAACAGTTCCTACACCCCCGATTCAACGTCTGGAACGGACGGCGGAACTGCTGCGCGATTTGAACAAATGAATATTTTCCAGCGCTCTGCCTGTACCGATTGCCACGCAATCCAGAGGATTTTCCGCTACGATAACCGGCATCCCGGTTTCAGCCGCCAACAACTTGTCCAAGTTGCGCAAAAGTGCTCCGCCACCAGTCAATACGATACCTCTGTCCATAATGTCCGCCGCCAGCTCGGGAGGGCATTTTTCCAGTGTTACTTTGACTGCTTCCACAATTGCATTCACTGTATCAGACAACGCTTCACTGATTTCATCCGAAGTAATCGTAATCGTCTTCGGCAAACCTGTTACCAGATCACGTCCACGAATTTCCGACGTCTCCACTTGTTCCAGCGGCATTGCGGACCCGACTTCCATTTTCAACTGTTCTGAAGTCCGCTCACCAATCATCAGATTATATTGACGCTTCACGTATTGGATGATGGACTCGTCCATTTCATCACCAGCCACACGCACGGAACGGCTCGTCACAATCCCGCCCAGAGAAATAACCGCTACCTCGGTTGTACCTCCGCCGATATCGACAACCATACTACCCGTTGGCTCCCATACGGGAAGATCAGCGCCGATTGCAGCTGCAAAGGGCTCCTCAATCGTGTACGCTTCCCGCGCGCCCGCTTGCTTTGTTGCATCTTCAACAGCACGCTGCTCCACCGCAGTAATACCTGAAGGCACACAGACCATCACGTTCGGATGACGTGGAAACCAAGAACGTTGAGCTTGCGCCTGACGGATAAAATATTTGATCATCGTTGCAGTCGTGTCAAAATCCGCAATAACGCCATCCTTCATCGGACGGATCGCACGGATATTTCCCGGTGTGCGACCGATCATTTTTTTTGCAGATTCACCAACAGCTTCAATGGTTTTTGTGTCTGTACGTAATGCGACTACAGAAGGTTCACGAACCACAATCCCTTTTCCTCTTACGTATACCAGCGTGTTTGCCGTCCCCAAGTCAATTCCTAAATCTTTTGTAAAGCCACCCAGCATGATGTTAATCTCCTTTTCTCTTCCCTGAAATCTGTTATCCATGTATAAACGGTTTATTCAGGCCGGCCTAGCCGGTCGGATTTAAATGTTTGATTTAAATAGTATATTATATCAGACCTTGTTCCTTCAAACTTACGAAGGTTCCGTCCCCGATCACGATATGATCGAGCACGTCGATGCCCACGATGTTGCCCGCTTCCATCAGGCGACGGGTCAACTGGACATCCTCCGGGCTTGGCTTCGGATCACCGCTCGGATGGTTATGAGCGCAAATAATCGAAGCACTGCTGCATTTGATCGCTGCCCGAAATACTTCACGAGGATGTACGATGGCGGAATTCAGGCTGCCCATGGATAGCGTTTCCTGGGCAATGACATGATTTTTAGTATTCAGGAACAGGCATACAAAATGCTCCTTCTGCAAATAACGAAGCTGCTCAAACAGCAAATCTGCCACGTCCCGTGGACAACTGATCACCGGGGTCTCCAAATGGCGTGACAATGCCAACCGTCGCCCCAGTTCGATACCCGCTTTGAGCTGTATCGCCTTGGCATTGCCAATGCCTTTAATCTGGGTCAATTCGGTCATACTCATATCCACCAGTTGGCGCAAGTTCCCCGCCTGCTGCAAAATACGCTGCGCTAAATGCACCGATGACTCATTTTGTGTTCCCGTACGCAGCAATATTGCAAGCAACTCCGCGTTGCTTAAAGCTTCCGCCCCATATGTCATCATGCGCTCTCTTGGTCGTTCTTCATGAGGGAGGTCGCGAAGCATCAGTGTTGGCGACTCTAACATATGTTTATCCCCTTTAAGGTTGCAGCACGCTCACTCCGAATTCGGACAACATGTCCGACAGCAGGGAAAGCGGCAATCCTACGACGTTAAAATAACAACCCTGAATAGATTCCACCAGCGTAGCACCCAAACCCTGAATGCCGTACGCTCCCGCTTTGTCAGACGGTTCGCCCGTATTCGCATATGCCACAATTTGCTCATGGCTCAAAGGCTTCATCGTAACCTCCGTTTGGCGGTGTCTGACAAGCGTTTTGCCGGTTACGGTATGTATGCAGGCCACCCCGGTGAATACACGGTGGGTTCTTCCCTGCAATGCTGTCAGCATGCGAACCGCGTCCGCATGGTCGGCAGGCTTACCCAGTACCAAACCATCCAGCACGACTATGGTATCACTGCCAATTACCAATCCATCTTCTTCGGACTGGCTGGCAATGTTCACGACCGCTTCGGCTTTGCGTACCGCAAGGGCCTCCACAATTTGCTGAGGCGTCCAGCTCTCAGGCGTGCTTTCATCCGCATGACTCGGCATCACGTCAAAGGGCAGTCTAAGAAATGAAAGCAATTCCTTCCTTCTCGGTGAAGTCGATGCCAGAATAATGCGGGGCGTAATTTTCCCGTCCATAAGGGAAGCTCCTTTTCATCAGTTAGAGCCTGCGGTACAGCCAGAACGCGGCGATGATGCCGATCAGACTAAGCAGGCTCAATTCAAAATTTATCGTTATGTTGTAGCTGATAATATCCAGATCCGCTCTCGGCGACCAGGATATCGTAGTGGGGTGGGTCAGAAAGGAAAGGAATTTGATCGATTGAAGAGCTTTGGCAATCCATGCACCCAAGAGCCAACCGAGCAACAAAAACAGTATAAGCATTCCTACATTTTTTTTCATCCTGATCTTCCCTCGCCATTTTTTGACACCTTCATTATTATACGGTGATTTCAACCGCAATACAAACAGAAATCCGGCATGGGGAACTATTTCCAGTTCCTTGCCGGAAAACATTGAGAATCTATTGTTTTATGAATTGTATAAATTCCTTCTCATGTAAAACATATTCCATCATCGAAGACTGAATTTCCCAAATGTGCTCCTTGGCTGTGTTCTTGTTATATTCTCCAAGTGCCGAGACTGCACTGTTCATCGCCTTTTCCAGCATGGATACGGAAGCAGCCGCTTCCTTCGGCAGGCCGGAGGGAAGCGCAGCGATATTTTGCGTCCACTGCTGGTGCAGATCGTTCAGTTCCTTCATTTCGGCGGCATTCGCCTTACCTGATCCGCCTGCTTCAAGCAAGGATGAGGAAAGCCCGCTCAGCTTGCCGACCAATGTGCTGCTTAGCTGAAAAAAGGTAGTGAGCTTTTCGCCTTCGCCCCCATAAGCTGCTTTTTCGAATCCAGGTAGTTGAAGCTCACGGACATACAACTCGACTCCTTGTGTTTTCAGTTGATTGCTGAGCAACTTGGCCTGTTCCCTGTCCGGCGATATCCCTGCATAGACTCGGTTCTGATCCTCTGTGTCCCCACCAGCGGCAATGCCTGCCTTCAACAGCTCTTCCTTTGCTTGCAAAGCCCGTTCAGGGGTACTGAATACTCCGTATTGCAGCAGGTAATAGGTTTGGGAAGGGACCTGAGCCGCTACAACTGTGACAGGAGCAGAATTCTCTTTTACAGATGGTGTGTCTGTACTAACAGATTCTTTAAAGACCGGAATAGCCTCCTCTGTTGACGGAACTGATCCCGGGACAGCTCCACCTCCGTTAAAAAGCAGCAACATGATATATCCAAACATTCCCCCGGTCATCAACGCACTGGCTACTGAGCCAATCAGCTTCCATCTGGAGGGATGGGGCGGGCGCTTTCGGTACTCTTGACTGGAACGATGAGTTTCTTCTTCATCCTCTTCCGTACCATCTGGCAGAAAATCCGTATCTGACCAGGAAGCTGCTGACCGCCCAAACGGATCATCCCATCCTTCCTGCACGATGGGAGCGGGAGCAAAACGTCGCCTCGTGCCAGGTCTATTCACGCCCGGTGGCTCGTTAATTTCTGAAATTCGTTCAGTCTCGCTGTTTGCACCTATGCCGCTAATTCTTTCTGTTCTTTCATGCTGGTTAGCAGCTTGAGGATGTTTCTCGCTTTCATACCGTTCCGCTTTTTTATTTGTTTCACGCTGCTGGCTAGTTATCGGCCCGGTTTTGTACGGAAGCACCTGTAGCCTTTCCTCTCGGCTTGCCTCCGACGTCTGTTGATCGAACCGGAATGTCATCTTTGCCTTGTTCACGGATGCACTCCCTCCTTGTCCCATACTTCCTCATAGTCTGTTGTATGAGTCAGGAAGTGAAAATATGCCCCGGGCACTACAAAAAAGGGTATCCCGAGGACACGTTTCGTGTTCGGGATACCCTTGAATGGTTGTATTTCATAGGCATAACGCCTTATAGATACTTATTAGACTTGCCGTTCGCGCAGAAGGCGTGCCAGTGTGTCGCCCACTCTCCAGATATCTCCCGCGCCCATTGTCAGCACAAGATCACCCGGCTGAAGGCGATCCTTCAACTCGTCGATGACAGCTTCCTTGGTTGGCAGATAAATGGCATTCGCGTTGCTGTTCTGGACAATTAAATCCACGAGCTTGGAAGAATGCACACCTTCAATTTGTTTTTCTCCCGCCGGAGAATAAATGTCGGTAATAATGACTTCATTCGCCTCGCTGAAAGCACGACTAAACGCATCCAGCAGGAAAAAAGTACGGCTGTAGCGTTGCGGCTGGAACACGGCAATAATACGCTTTCCAGTCACTGTAGCTGCACTAATCGTAGCCTCAATCTCTGTTGGATGATGGGCATAATCATCAATAACAAGAATGTCATTGCTTTCGCCAAGCACCTGAAAACGACGCTTTGCTCCGTGAAACTCCACAATAGCCGCAGCAATTTGCTCAAATGGGATACCTGCTTCCAAGCAAGAAATCACACTAGCCATAGCGTTGTACAGATTATGTTTACCCGGTACAGACAATTCGATGGTTCCAAGCGCCGTCCCTTTGCGGTTCATGGTAAAGCTTAATCGACGGTCACCCAACTGGATATCCGTTGCCGTATAATCTGCTTCATGCTCGACTCCATAGGTAATGACTCGAGTCTGAATCTGAGGCAGCATTTCCCGTACGTTCTGATCATCAGCACATACGATAGCCGCGCCATCCGGCCGGATTTGACTCAAGAACTGTACATAGGCACTTTTCAGACGATTAAAGTCGCCATCATAGTTTTCCAAATGGTCGGCTTCAATGTTGGTCACGATACCTTGCCAAGGATGATATTGCAGGAAAGAACCATCGCTCTCATCCGCCTCGGCAACGACAAACTCGCTTTTGCCTGCTTTGGCATTCGTCCCCAAATTCGTGATTTCGCCGCCAATAATGTATGTTGGATCGACATTACATCTCTCCATGACCAGAGCGATCATCGAGGAGGTTGTCGTTTTCCCATGTGCTCCCGCAACAGCTACTCCCTTACGCTCGTTAAGCAACCTTGCGAGCATCTGGGAACGATGCAGGGTCGGAATATTCAATTCCTCTGCTGCCACCCGCTCCACATTGTCACGGGACAGTGCCGTCGAATAAACGACGATGTCCGCCCCTGTAACGTGCTCAGGCGTGTGCCCGAGGTATATTTTTGCGCCTTTCGCCGCCAGTTTTTCTGTCAGCTCCTGTGATGCCACATCTGAGCCTGTCACGGTATATCCCATCTCCAGCATGACCCGAGCAATCGCGCTCATCCCGTAACCGCCGATACCGATAAAATGAACATGTTCCGAAGTAATCAACAAATTTCACCAACCTTTTTCCGAATCGGTTTGATACATAAGGGTAGCCCGTACATCCGCAATGAGATACAGTGTTCCGGACACCACCCCCAGATCTTCCGCTTCCGTATGTGACTGAAGCAAGCGAAGAGCCTTTTTCCAATCACCTTCTACAATAATTTTCAAATCCGTTTTGGCATAGGACGGCCGCAGCTTCTCCACGAGATGAGCCAGTTCAGCGGCATTCATTTTGCGGCGAAAATCGGGCTCGGTCAGGATAAGCGTATCCACTAGTGGCAGTATATGCTGCAAGTATGCTTCATGATGCTTGTTTGACAGCATACCCATCATTAAAACCATTTTTCGGTACGAATACAGTTGGGGAAGACTCTTTGCCAGCGTCTGCGCCCCTTCTGGATTATGAGCACCGTCAATAACAATTCGCGGCGAACTGCTGACCTGTTCCAGACGACCTGCCCAGGCCGCTTCTCTAAAGCCCTCCAGTAGTTCAGCGTCATCCAGCACAAAAGCCATATACTGACGAAGCACCTCAAGTGTCATCAGAGCTCCTGCCGCATTAGCACATTGATGCTCGCCTAACAACGTGATGCCGATTTCCATGTGTCGGAAAGGTCCCGCAAACGAAAAAGTCTGTCCTGTTTCGTCCCCATTCAGCCGTTCATACGTAAACTGTTCTCCTGCCAGATACAAGGTAGCTCCCTGCTTTGCCGCCGTTTCCCGTATAACCTGAATAGCCTCTGGCTGAGATACACAGCTAACAACAGGTACGCCTGGCTTGATAATTCCAGCCTTTTCGCCTGCGATCTGTTCGAGTGTATCCCCTAAAATATCCGTATGGTCATAGCCTACATTCGTAATGACCGAGACGATAGGGCTCACGATATTAGTTACATCCATCCTTCCCCCGAGGCCCGTCTCCCATACCACAACATCTGGAAAAGCCACCGTTGCATAATATAAAATAGCCAACGCTGTCGATACCTCGAACATCGTGGGTGATCCCAAATCACTGGCCGCGATTTCCTTGACCAACGGATACAAACGATTGGCAAGCAAGACCAGTGTATCATCGGGAATATCTGTCCCGTTGAATTGGAATCGGTTCGTAAACCGGGTGATATACGGAGACGTAAAGGTTCCCACATCATAACCGCATTTCAGCAGGACAGAGGTCAAGAAAGCACAGGTCGAGCCCTTGCCGTTGGTTCCCGCAATATGCACAAATTTAAGATGCCGTTGCGGATCACCCAACATGTTCATTAACTGCTCAATCCGTTCCAGTCCGGGTCTGATTCCGAACGGAATCAGACCGTTAATCCATTCCACTGCTTCATCATAGCTTTGTAAAGGAGCCGCTCCCCCGCCCCTGATCGTATCTGACATCCTCTTCACCTTCAGGTCATTTTATAGTTAGTGGAATTATCCCTTGAGTTCTTCAATCCGTGCGATAACTTTGGCGCGCTTATCCGAATAATCGGCTTGCTTGGCCTTCTCTTCCTCGATGACTTTGGCTGGTGCCTTCGCCACGAAGCCTTGGTTGGACAGCTTTTTCTCCACGCGCTCCACTTCACCGTTCAAATGCTGAAGCTCTTTTTCGAGTCTGCTAATTTCCTGGGCAATATCAAGCAGCCCGGCTAACGGCAGGTATAGCTCTGCTCCGCTGACTACAGAAGTCATGGCTTTATCTGGAACAGATAACTCCAATCCCGCGTCAAATTCAGACGTATTACAGAATCGACGTACATATTCCCCATTGCGGCTAATGATATCGAGAACGGCTTGATCGCCGGGTTTTACGAGCAATTCGATCTTTTTACTCATCGGCACGTTCACTTCAGCCCGGATATTCCGCACAGCGCGAATCACGTCGATCAGCAAATTCATTTCAGCTACCGCATCCTTGTCCTCGAAAGCCGGATCATAGACAGGCCAAGCGGCCAGTGTAATCGTTTCGCCTTCATGCGGAAGATGCTGCCATATTTCCTCGGAGATAAACGGCATGAACGGATGAATCATGCGCAGTGTCCGGTCCAGCACATACGCCAGTACGGACTGTGTTTTCTTTTTCGCCTCTGCGTTTTCACCATACAGGGAAAGCTTCGCAAACTCGATGTACCAGTCGCACAAGTCATCCCAAATAAAGTTATACAGAAGGCGGCCTGTCTCGCCAAATTCATAAGCATCTATTAGACGCGTGATATCGCGTGAAGTTTCGTTCAAACGGTGTAGGATCCAGCGGTCAACTGTGCTCAAGTCACCAGTAATGTCGATATCCGTCGCAGTAACCCCTTCCAGATTCATCAGCGCAAAGCGTGACGCATTCCAGATTTTATTGGCAAAGTTACGTGCCTGCTCTACCCGTTCCCAACGGAAACGAAGGTCCTGTCCAGGCGTGCTGCCTGTAGAAACCATATAACGCATGGCGTCCGTACCGTATTTGTCGATTACGTCGAGCGGATCTACACCATTGCCGAGGGATTTGGACATTTTCTTTCCATCCGCATCACGAACCAGTCCGTGCATCAACACATCCTTGAACGGAATTTCCTCTGTGAACTCCAGGGCTGTAAAAATCATCCGCGACACCCAGAAATAAATAATGTCATAGCCTGTAACCAAGACATTGGTCGGGTAGTAGCGTTTGAGATCCTCAGTCTGCTCAGGCCAGCCCAGTGTCGAAAACGGCCACAAGCCAGAGCTGAACCATGTATCCAGCACGTCCTCATCCTGTTTCAGCTTTCTGCCAGCATATTCAGGCAAGGTTGTAGGGTCCTCCACCGATACAATAACTTCTCCGGTTTCTTCATCGTACCAGGCAGGAATACGATGTCCCCACCACAATTGACGGGAAATACACCAGTCACGCACATTTTCAATCCAGTGCAGATAAGTACGCTCAAAGCGATCCGGGACAAAGTTTACGCCATTGCCAGCCTTCTGCACTTCAATCGCTTTGGCTGCCAGAGGCTTCATTTCCACGAACCATTGTGTAGACAGATAAGGCTCTACAACCGCACCTGTACGTTCGCTGTGGCCCACCTGATGCACATGCTCCTCGATACGGATCAGGACGCCCTGCTCTTTCAGATCAGCGACGATTTGCTTGCGGCAATCACTGCGGTCAAGGCCCTGATATTTGCCTGCTTCGGCATTCATCGTACCTGTTTCATCCATAACAGTAATCTGTGGCAACTGGTGACGTTGGCCCATTTCAAAGTCATTCGGATCGTGAGCAGGTGTAATTTTAACCGCACCGCTACCGAAGTCTTTTTCTACGTAGTCGTCCGCAATAACCGGAATTTCTCGTCCGATAATCGGAAGTACAAGTGTTTTGCCGATCATATGCTTGTAACGTTCATCCTCAGGATGTACGGCTACTGCTGTATCGCCCAGCATGGTTTCAGGACGCGTGGTGGCTACAGTGATAAACCCGCTGCCATCTTGAAGCGGATATTGCAGGTGATACAGATTGCCGTTTACCTCTTTGTATTCCACTTCAATATCTGACAAAGCCGTACGTGCAGCAGGATCCCAGTTAATGATGCGTTTACCGCGATAAATCAGGCCCTTCTTGTACAGCTTGACGAATACTTCGCGAACAGCTTGAGACAATCCGTCATCCAGCGTAAAACGTTCACGTGAATAATCGAGGGAGAAGCCCATTTTTTCCCATTGATTATGGATATTGTCCAGGTATAGATCCTTCCATTCCCAAACCTTCTCCAAAAATTTCTCGCGTCCCAGATCGTAGCGCGTCAAGCCTTCCTCACGCAGCTTCTGCTCTACCTTCGTCTGGGTGGCAATGCCCGCATGGTCTGCTCCTGGCAGCCACAATGCGTCATAGCCCTGCATCCGCTTGGTGCGAATAATAATGTCCTGCAAAGTAAAATCAAGAGCATGTCCAATGTGCAGCATGCCTGTAACATTCGGCGGTGGAATAACGATCGTAAAAGGTTCTGCCTCTGGAAGTCGCCCAGCGCGGAAATACCCTTTCTCCATCCACGTTTTGTACCATTTTTTCTCTGTCGATTTTGGATCGTACGTTGTCGGCATTTCCAAGGTTGTCTTGTTGTCTTGTTCTGACATATCAGGATACCTCCATGATTTTTCAATTGGCAAATAAAAAAAGCCCTTCATCCTCAAAGGACGAAAGGCTGTTCTCTCGCGGTACCACCTTTGTTTCACCCCTAGTGTATGTATCCACTGATCCATTACACATGGTGTGACACTTATGCAGATAACGGCTGCGGACCGGCCTTATTCTACCGTGAACCTCGTACCTTCCGTTGGGATTAAATGAGGGACCGTTCGAACAGACGACTCCCGGGTGACTTCGGCCAGTAGCTTCCTGCGGAACCTCACAGCGCTGCAATTCCACTCTCTGAAGGGCTTGCTGCCTACTCTTCCCGATCTCAGTCTTTCAATAGCTATACCACATCATACATTTCCCATTGACTATAGTCAACACCCGTTGCTCATTTTCCAATGACCGGGTTAAGGGATGTACAATACCTGCCCTTCTTCCACATGTTGCTCTGCCAGCCTGTTATACAATTGAAGCTCCCGTATGCTGAGTTGGTAGCGGTCAGCGATGGTTTCCAGCGTATCTTCACGCTGCACGATGCATAGTCGGACCTTGCGGAAAGACGTTTCATCCTGTGTATGGAAAAAAAGGTTTTTCCACTTGGCATCCTCACGCTCTTCTTCGGCCTCCTGCGCCTGGCCCTGCGGTTCTTGCTCCAGTTGCTGCTGGTATTCCGCTTCCTTCACCGAACGACTGGATTGGAGCAAAGATGAGTAGACCACCTGGTCCGGCTCGTCTGCTTTTTCGTCCTTTTTGCTGTTCAACGCCACGCGCATCTCCGGCTTATCGTCGGCAACAGTATCATGGAACGCACCGTCCACCTGCTCTAATGTCTCAGGTCTAAAATCATTCACCTGACCTGCTTCAAGCTGCGGCTCCAAATAGATCTCCGACTCCGTAGCATGATGCGGTTCAGCAAGCAAAGGATCATAGACCACATCGGGAGCGGTGGAGGATATTTTCGGGTCACTTCCCGTCCATGCTTCCTCTTGCTGAAATCCCCATACTTCCGGTGTCTCATGCTCATGCTTTACCCCGGAAGTGCTATCTTCAACAGCTTTACTCGCCCAAGGCTCATAGATCCGGTTCGGGTCTACAGGAGGCTCATAACCTTGCTGTTCCGATGATGACTTCTGTTCCCCATACTCCTGTGACGGCTGTTCCCAGGAAGCGTACTCCTGCTGAGCCGGTACCCTGTATGAAGATTCAGACTCCGTCGTGTGATTGAATACAGAATCCTGGGTGGCATAAGTTTCTTCCTGACGCTGCTCTCCATTCGTGGAAAAGGGTTGAGCGGGATGTTCAGGTGCGTGCACCACCGTAAATTCCTCATCCAGCCAAACCGCTGTCTCCTCCGCATGGGAGCTTTCCACCCCGTGCAGGGAGAGAACACCAGTAATATTCAGACTACGTAATGACAGCAGGTCCACATCAAAATTCTCAATCTCAACAGAGATGTCTTCCAACCTTCCTACCCGATTCAGTGGAATCGTAATTTCCACAGGGATCAAATGATGAAGCTCGTTCGTTACCTGTTCAGGTGTGCGGTACACGCCCTCCAGCAGCAAATGCCCTCGCAAAGCGGCATGGTCGCCGTGGGTTACAACCTGAATGCGTGGCAGAAGCTCAATTTCCTCCAACTCAGCAATCCCGGCAGCTTCCTCCGTCAAATGAATGCGTTCATAAATATCAAAACGCAAGCCTTGCGGCTGATCATTCTGTTGTTTGTTCAAGGATGGCATCCTCCTTTGGGCAGCCTCCGCACATCCTCTGACTCCTGTCAGGCGCACGGAAACTCCATATTGCAAACCGTTTCTAGGTTCAAGTATATGCGCCAAAATAGAAGGCATGCCATCTTTTATAGCTGTTTATGCAGCTTTTGAAAATCATCCGGCCAAGCATCTTCCACAGTAATCGTTTCTCCGCTCAGCGGATGACGGAAGGTAAGACGCTCTCCGTGCAGCGCCTGCCTGCCAAAATCAGCAGCCCGTCCCCCGTATAATACATCCCCCAATAACGGATAGCCCGCATGGCTAAGATGAACGCGAATCTGGTGCGTTCGGCCTGTTTCCAGTGTTAAATATACGAGGCTAACCGCCTTTTGACCGCTCCCCCACACTTCACCAAGTTCCACATGGGTAACCGCGCTCTGTCCGGTCGGAGAAACACGGCGACGCTGCTTGTGATGCCTGTCCTTGCCAATCGGCCAATCCAGCGTCCGCAGTGATGAAGGGACTTCACCCCGTACCAAAGCCACATAACGGCGACCGATATCCTTGGCCCGCATCTGCTCGTCCAGCTTGAGCAACGCGAATTCATTTTTGGCATACAGCACCGGGCCTGTCGTATCCGTATCCAAACGATGCACATGCCGTACTGCCGCATGGATGTCATTCATCTCATAATACGATGCGACCGCATGATCCAACGTCAGTGGACCCTCTTTTACAGCTCCGTCCGGGTGTACCGCCATACCCGCCGGTTTGTGTACGACCAGGCAAAAATCATCCTCATACAACACCTTCAAATCGTACCAGCGAGGGGTCACGCCAAGGTCCGTAACGGGAAAAAGGGCCAGCCGCAGCCGGTCCCCCGCAAGTTCGATCTGCTTTTCGTGTCGCAGTCTGCGCCACAGCTTTTCCGGTAGCTCCAAACGGTTCAGCAACCAGCGATCTACAGCATCGGTGCGATGTTCACCCTCTGTGATTTCCCGTCCCGGTGTGACTTCCAGCCACGGTCCCCGTCTTTTCCAGCCGCCTTGCCAGCTCATAGACGTTTGAGCGCGCGATAGTTCGCTTCAATGGTAGCATCAATATCTTCCACCGTATGCACACCTGATACAAACATGCCCTCAAATTGGGATGGCGCCACACTGACTCCCTCGTTCACCAATTCGGTAAAGTAACGACGAAAGTGGTCCTGATTACTTGTTTTAGCTGTATCAAAATTGACAACCTTCTCTTCAGTGAAAAATGGACAAACCATGGAGCCTACACGGTTGATCGTGACAGGTATGCCCAGCTCACGTGCATTACGTTCAAATCCGGCCTGAAGCCTTGCTGCCCGTTCTTCCAGTCGATCATATACTTCTGGCGTCAGCAATTTAAGCGTCGAATAGCCTGCTGCCATAGCCAGCGGATTTCCGCTAAGCGTACCCGCCTGATAGATCGGACCAGAAGGTGCAATCTGTTCCATAATATCGCGACGTCCGCCATAGGCACCTACAGGCAGACCTCCGCCAATGACTTTACCCAGGCATGTGAGATCCGGGGTTACACCAAAGCGACCTTGAGCTGAATGAAGTCCTACCCGAAATCCGGTCATGACTTCATCAAAAATCAGCAGGCTTCCATACTGCCGGGTTACCTCACGCAAACCTTCCAAAAATCCAGGCTGTGGCGGTACAACTCCCATATTTCCAGCGACCGGCTCGACAATAATGGCGGCAATTTCCTCGCCAAATTTTTCAAAGGCCAGTTTCACAGAAGCCAAATCATTATAAGGAACGGTGATCGTATGTGTGGCCACGGCTTCGGGTACACCCGGACTATCGGGCAGACCCAGTGTTGCCACGCCAGAGCCTGCTTTAATCAGCAAGCTGTCCGCATGACCATGATAAGAGCCTTCAAATTTAAGGATTTTGCTGCGGCTCGTAAATCCGCGTGCAAGTCGAATCGCGCTCATCGTCGCCTCGGTTCCCGAGTTGACCATACGAACGATATCCACGGAAGGAACACGCTCACAAACGAGCTTCGCCATTTCGGTTTCCGCCAACGTTGGCGCTCCGAAGCTGGTTCCTTTGACAACTGCAGCCTGTAGAGCCTTAACGACCTCAGGATGCGCATGTCCCATAATGAGCGGTCCCCATGAACAAACATAGTCAATATAGGATTGACCGTCGATATCATATACTCGTGATCCTTCGCCACGGTCGATATATACAGGTGTAATCCCAACAGCTTTAAAAGCCCGAACCGGACTGTTTACGCCACCCGGAATATATTGCTTTGCCTCATCAAAGGCTACTTTAGAGCGCGCATCCTCGCGCACCGTTCGTTGTTCGTTGATCATTCTGACCACTCCTGTCTTCTAAAAATACACTTATTGCTTCAACCATCTTGCCGCATCCTTGGCGGAATAGGTAATAATCATATCTGCACCCGCACGCTTCATGCTTGTCAAAATCTCCAGCACCATCGCTTTTTCATCAATCCAGCCTTGAAGAGCTGCCGCCTTGACCATCGCGTATTCACCGCTGACGTTGTAAGCCACCAGAGGCAAATCAAACTGGTCTTTAATTGTACGCATCACGTCCAGATAAGAAAGGGATGGCTTCACCATCAGCATATCCGCACCTTCCAGCACATCAGATTCTGCTTCTCGCAACGCTTCACGTGCATTGGCAGGGTCCATCTGATAGGATTTGCGGTCACCAAACTGCGGCGCAGAATCTGCGGCTTCCCGGAAAGGGCCGTAAAAAGCAGACGCATATTTGACGGAATACGACATAATCGGAATATGTGAGAAGCCCTCCAGATCCAGTCCCTGCCGAATCGCCTGTACAAAACCGTCCATCATATTGGATGGCGCGATAATATCAGCGCCCGCTCTGGCTTGAGAAACGGCTGTACGGACCAGCACCTCCAGAGATTCGTCATTCAGCACTTCACCACATACCTCACCATCATGCTCATGCATGTGGACCATGCCGCAGTGCCCATGATCCGTAAACTCGCATAAACAAGTATCAGCCACAACCAGCAACTCGGGATAACGCGATTTGATCAGACGTGTAGCTTCCTGAACAATACCGTCGTCCACAAAAGCCGAAGTCCCCAAGCTATCCTTCGTCTCCGGTATGCCAAACAGGAGCACGGCAGGAATGCCAAGCTCACTAATTTCTTTCAGTTCTTCTTCCAGTTGATCCAGAGAAAAGCGGTACACACCGGGCATGGAGCTAATTTCCTGCTTCACTCCTGTACCGAATGTTACGTAGATCGGCTGGATAAAATCAGCCGGATTCAATACCGTCTCACGCACCATGCTACGGATGGCAGCAGATTGACGCAAACGGCGATGTCTGGTAAAAGGAACACTCATGATTGCAAACCTCCAGTTTTTATACATTCATTTGGTAAAATAAAATTATGATGTCACAGCATTCGATTGTTTCCAGTCACATAGCGATTGGATCAGACTTCCAATAGTTGCCTTTTCCGCCATGAAACTGACGGTCAGGCCCGCCTGGGTCGCTGTTTCTCCAGTGAGAGGGCCAATCACAGCGATCGTCACTCCCTCCAGCAGCGACAGCGGATCTTCGACTCCCATCTGCCTGAGTGCTTCCAGAAAAAAGGTGACTGTTGAGGAACTGGTAAAAGTAATCGCATGGATGGCACGTTCCTCAAGCAGCTTGAGCAGTTCATCATCCTGTGCGTTTGCGGCCAGCACGGTTCGATACAAATCGGCCTCAGTCACCTCAAGTCCCAGCTCTCTCAGCTTCTCCGGCAGCCAGGTTCGGGCAAGATCTCCTCTTGGCAGAAATACGTTCTGACCTGCCTGCAAATCCTGCTCAAACGCTTCGAGTAAGCCCTCTGCCTGAAAAGGGCCTTCGATCTGCTCCGCTTCAATTCCGTGCGTGCGAAGTGCCGCCGCTGTAGCCGGTCCGACTGCGGCAATACGCGCCTTAAATAGCGAACGAACATCCTTGCCTTGTTCCTTCAGATGAGTGAAAAAGTATTCCACTCCGTTAACGCTGGTAAAAAACACCCAGTCGTATTCAGGCAATCGTGCAAACGTCTCAGTAATTTGTCGTTTCGTTGGCTCGTCCGTTGGGACAACCGTCTGGATGACGGGAAATTCATAAGGCTCGCCGCCAAGCTCTTCAATCCGATGAACCAGACTGCTGGCCTGTGCGCGCGCACGTGTAACCAAAATCCGCTTGCCGAACAAAGGCATATCCTCAGCCCATTTTAACTGTTCACGCTGATTAACCACTTCTCCGACGACGATGACGGCGGGAGGCTGAAAATTCGCGGCTTTCACCTTGGCCTCAATATCTACCAGCGTACCCACCAGTGTATCCTGCTCCGCACGGGTTCCCCAACGGATCAAAGCAACGGGTGTGCTAGGCGGCTTGCCGTGCTTCATCAGTTGCTCACTAATATAGCCGATCTTCGCCACACCCATCATAAAGATCAGTGTGCCCGTTGCGTTCGTTACTTTATCCCAATGAATACTCTTGTCGAGCTTGTCTGGACTTTCATGACCCGTAATGATAGACAGCGATGAGGCCATATCCCGGTGTGTGACCGGAATGCCCGCATAGGCAGGTACACTGATCGCTGATGTAATGCCGGGTACGATCTCATAGGAAATACCGTGTTTGCGCAGCAGTCCGGCTTCCTCGCCGACCCGGCCAAAAATGGTGGGGTCCCCGCCTTTGAGCCGGACGACCGTTTTTCCTTCCATAGCCAGATCCACCAGCAACCGGTTTATTTCCTCTTGCTTCATGGTGTGACGATCCGGCAGCTTGCCGACATATATTTTCTGAGCACCTGGCTTCATCAAACCTAAAAGTCGAGGGCTTGCCAGTCTGTCATAGACAATCACATCACCCAGTCGAATGCATTCCCAGCCCTTGACCGTAATCAGTCTTGCGTCTCCGGGTCCTGCGCCTACTAAATATACCTTTCCCGCCATTCCATCATCCCCTCACCTGCGCCAGAATCTGTTCCGCTCCTTTGGCGATCAAGCTAGCCGCCACCGCTTCTCCCAGCTTTTGCGGATCATTTCCCTGGAGCGTTTCCTTCAAAATAACCTCGCCATCCGGCGAGCCTACCATACCCGTGAGGCGGATCTCTTGATCAACCCAGACTGCGTGGGCCCCGATCGGCACCTGGCATCCCCCGTTCAGCACGCCAAGGAAGGTTCGTTCTGCCGCAACCGTAGCCGAGGTATCCCGGTCGTTGTATAGATGCAGCAATGCGAGTAGCTCTTCATCATTGGCGCGACATTCAATACCGAGCGCTCCCTGCCCAACTGCCGGCAAACAGTCTTCCTCTGGTATATAGGACGTAATTCGGTCTTTCCAGCCCATCCGGTGCAAGCCTGCAGCCGCCAAAATGATGGCGTCAAAACCTTCAGTCTCCAGCTTTTTCAGACGGGAATCAATATTACCGCGCACAGGCTCCAATTGAAGATCAGGTCGTAATGACTTGATTTGACTGGCTCTGCGCAGGCTGCTCGTACCGACCTTTGCCCCTTGGGGCAGGTCGTCCAAGCTCTTGGACCCCAGAGTAACGAAACAATCCCGCGAGTCCTCCCGACGCGGTACCGCGCCGTTCACCAGCCCTTCGGGCAATTCTGACGGCATATCCTTCATACTATGTACTGCCATATCAATTTCACCTGCCAACATGGCCTGTTCAATTTCTTTGACAAACAGCCCTTTGCCACCCACCTTGGACAACGTTACATCCAAAATCCGGTCGCCCTTGGTCAATATTTTTTTTACGACAAACTGCATATCCAGCCCATGCTCCGCGCACAGCACGTTCAAATCCTCAATGACATGCCCGGTCTGAGTTAGCGCAAGCGCGCTCTGTCTGCTACCTACCACAATTGTTCGCATGCTATTCCTCCTGATTTTGCGCAATCCATATGTCCATCTCTTCTTGCGTCCATGCCGTAAATTCCTGACGTCGTATTTGCTCCAAAATTCCGCTGCTCGCCAAACGTCTCAGCAGTTTCGCCCTTTGCTGCGGGGAAGATATGGTACGTTTAATCGCCTGCCTCATATCGTACATGAAATCCAGATACGGCTCGTATTCGCTACCAAACAGCGTATCCAAAGCCGATGTAATTTCGGATGTTACTGCTGGACCCGCACCTGCGGTGGATACGCTGATCGTTAGCCTACCCCGTCGGATGATGCCCGGCGTTATAAAGTCCGCATCTTCCGAGCGGTCCGCCACATTTACAAGTATACCCCTTCGCACAGCCTCATGCGCAACCGTATTGTTCACTTCTCTCCGGTCGGTCGCCGCATATACAAGAAAGGCCCCCTGGAGGTCACCCTCGCGGTATACGCGATTTACCCAGTGGAGCTGCTTATGATCGGCCAGAACCTGTAAATCCGGCGTTATATTCGGACTGATGACGGTAATGAACGCCCCGCTTTCCATCAGTCCCTTTACCTTGCGTTCCGCTATCCTTCCTCCGCCCACAATACAACAGAGCTTATTTTTACAATTCAGCGAAATCGGCACAAAATGTTGCAAATGGCCATTCACTCTCCCGTCCACTGATGAAATACAGACCAGGAATTCAGCAAAAAGTTAAGAATCAATAGCGTGTAGCCCACCAATGCCCACTTCGCCATCACGAGGCCCGACTTCTGATTGAATCTTTTGCTCACTAAAAATACAATATACACGCACAGGGCTATCGCTGTCATCAATACTTTAGTATCCAGTAGCAGACGCCAGCGTTCTTCAGCAATAATAGAAATGACGGCAACTACAATGGAGACCCCAAGCAAAGGAGTACCAATCAACAGCGCCATATGGGTATACCGATCCATCATTTCCAGACTCGGCAGACGCCGGATCGTATCATTCCATTTCTTGACTTTCAATTTACGATGCAAAAACAGATAAAGCCCCGAAAATACAGCTGCTACCGTCATGGCTACAAAGCCAAGATTGGCCAAAGCGATATGGATGAGAAGCAGCCCATGCACCGTATGCCAACTTCCAAGCGGATTGTTGGTGGGCTCCATCCATATATTATTGAGCACAAGAACCGCAAAGCTAATAATGTTAAGCAGCAATACCGCAAATTCCGACCGCTGATAGCGTGAGAGAATTAAAGAAATCAGGACCAAAATAAATGAAAACAGAAATAAAAAATCGTAGGTTACAAAAATAGGAAGATGTCCTTCGTTCCAGGTTCTTATTCCCATATATACAAGCTGGAGCACAAGAACGACAGCAAGAAGCCCTGTACCTGTCCGTTTGGCACTCGCATTACGGCGAATGCCATCCGAGAATACAAACAGAAGGCTCAGGGCAAAAACGTAAATCATCGAATCATATATAAGCGTGCTTAAAGCCACGTTCACTCACCCGCCTTTACATGCCAGCCGGCGCAAACGACGCTGGCAAGGCTTGGACCTGACCAGATTTTTCATGAATACCGGCCTCCGGTTTCATTAACGCGGATGCATCGCTTTTATCTACTTTCTGAGCGGCGTCCTCCAAACGATCCTCCAGAGCAAAAATGTGGCTAAACAGTTCAAGCGCCTCATTCCCCTGCCTTTGGACAGCCAGTTCCTTCACCGAATTGATCGGATCATGCATCATCTGGTTCAGCATACTCTTCGTCAAGCGGCTAATCACTTTGCGTTGTCGTTCATCCAACTCGGGAAGCTTGTTGAACAAGCTTTCAAGCGTATCCTGATGCACGGTCTCTGCTTTTTCCTGTAAAGCACGAATCACCGGACGCACTCCCATCGTTTTTAACCATTGATAAAAGTCGCCAAGTTCTCCTTCGATCATATGCTCAATTTTGGCAGCCTCAGTACGGCGCATTTCCAAATTGCTCTCCACGATGCCTTCCAGATCATCAATATCGTAGAGAAAAACATTCTGCAATTCACCAATAGCCGGGTCCAAATCACGTGGAACCGCAATATCAATCATAAATAAAGGACGGGACCGACGACGTTTCATACTGGCTTCAACCCGCTCGCGATCCAGAATATATCCTTGTGCACCTGTGGAGCTAATGACAATGTCCACATCCGCCAACCGATTCATACCTTCCTCCATCGTGACCGGCGTTCCATGAAACTTGGAAGCCAAATCTTCCGCTCTGGATAAAGTCCGGTTCGCCACAATGACCTCGGCTGCTCCACCGCTGTACAAATGCTTAACGGTAAGCTCGCTCATTTTACCCGCGCCGAGAATCAGCACTTTTTTATCGGTAAACAACCCAAAAATTCGTTTGCCCAGTTCAACTGCTGCATAGCTGACGGATACGGCGCTTTCTCCAATGGACGTCTCAGAATGGGCACGCTTGCCCAATGTGACGGCCTGCTTAAACAGCATATTAAACCACGTTGCCGTAATTTTCTGGGATTGAGCCTGAAGAAAAGCGTTCTTCACCTGTCCCAAAATTTGTGTTTCCCCGATTACCATAGAATCCAAACCACAAGTCACACGGAACAAATGCCGGATGGCCTGCTCGTCCTCATATATATATAGATGCTGTGTAAATTGATCGCGAGGAATGCCGAACCATTGCTCCATAAAACTGCGTATAAAATAACCGCACATGTGAAGGCGGTCCACCACGACATAAATTTCAGTCCGATTGCAGGTTGCGACAATTACGCCCTCCAACACACTTTTGGTGAGTTTGAGTTGTTCCAGCGCTTTTGGTAAATCTTGTTCTGCAAATGTAAATCGCTCTCTGACTTCCACAGGCGCCGTACGATAATTCAACCCAACAACGACGATGTGCATTGCAAATTCACCTGCCTAAACTGTAATAAGAATAACCACTGTTATCATAAACTATGTTAATTATATCACAGAAGTCCGAATCTCCTCCGGCTGTTTTATGAATTGTTTATGAAAATTGGATGGCAAACTCGAACATCCAATACGTCTGTATCGTTTGATATAGTTTGAGCCATTTTTAAAGCAAATAACCATGGATTAAATCCATGGTTATTCTTCGCATATGTCTTTTCCGATAGAACGCCCTCCATGGACGTCCTTCTTCTTAGATTTCCGGTTGTTCCTCGTCTTCGTCGTTCTCAATATAGCTGGAGATGACCGACCATAGCTCATCCTTACCCATGCCTTCTTCAGATGAAAAGGGGATAAACAAACCCCCAGGAAGTATTCCGAGTTCCTGCTTGATTACTTTATAATGCTTCTCCCGCCGTGTTTTGGGGATTTTATCTGCCTTCGTGCCTACAACGCATACCGGGAGTCCGTTATGGCGTAACCAGTCATACATCATGATATCATCCTTAGACGGTGGATGACGCAAATCGACCATTTGAAGCACCAGCTTGAGCGGCTCCCGTTCCAGCAAATACGACTCAATCATTTGCCCCCAGGCTTTACGGGACGTTTTGGATACCTTTGCGTAGCCGTAACCCGGAAAATCGACGAAATAGAGATCATCATTAATTCGGTAATAATTGAGCTGCTGTGTTTTACCCGGCGTAGAACTGGTGCGCGCCAAGTTTTTACGACTAATCAACCGATTAATCAGTGACGACTTCCCTACATTGGAACGCCCCGCCAGAGCAATCTCCGGCAAAGCGTCCACAGGGAACTGATCGGGGCCAACCGCGCTAATAATAAATTCTGCTTTTGTTACTTTCATCGTGTCCTTAATTCCTCTCTAATGTACCCTTGCCTGCTCAACCAAAGCATGCTTTAGCACCTGATCCATATGGGCAACGGGAACAAATTCAACATCCTGCCTGATACTGTCGGGAATATCTTTTAGATCCCGTTCATTATCCTTGGGAAGCAGAATTTTTTTGTAGCCTGCCCGGTGGGCTGCCAGCGACTTCTCTTTTAATCCACCAATCGGCAGCACGCGGCCGCGCAGGGTAATTTCCCCCGTCATAGCCACATCTTTGGATACATGACGGTTGGTCAGCGCTGAAATCAACGCTGTAGCAATGGTAATTCCCGCCGATGGTCCATCCTTCGGAATCGCTCCCTCCGGAATGTGGATATGAATATCATTTTTCTCATAAAAGTCCGTATCAATGCCCAGCTCAACCGCTTTGGAGCGAGTGTAGCTAAATGCGGCCTGCGCGGATTCCTTCATAACGTCTCCCAGCTTACCTGTAAGAATCAGCTTACCGCTGCCGGGTACGACCGTCACTTCAATCATCAGCGTTTCACCGCCGACCTCTGTCCACGCCAAGCCTGTAACCGTACCAATCTGGTCTTCCAGCTCCGCTACACCGTAACGGAATTTGGCGACGCCTAAATAATCTTTCAGATTGTCCGGTGTAATTTGAATCGGGCCTTCTCCACCGGATACCACTGACTTCGCAGCCTTGCGGCATAAAGAAGCCATTTGCTGTTCGAGATTCCGCACGCCGGATTCACGGGTATATTCACGGATAACACGCAGCAGCGTATCCTCCCCGATGTCCAGTTGCTCCTCTTTCAAGCCGTGCTCTCTCTTCTGCTTGGGCAGGAGATAACGATTAGCGATTTCGAGCTTTTCCAGCTCGGTGTAACCCGGAATGTACAATGTCTCCATCCGGTCCATCAGCGGACGCGGAATATTATGCGCGGCATTGGCTGTCGTCACGAACATCACATTGGACAAGTCAAAGGGCAGCTCGACAAAATGGTCACTGAACGTATTGTTCTGTTCGGGATCAAGCACCTCCAGCAGTGCCGCCGAAGGGTCACCACGAAAATCCGAAGCCATTTTATCAATCTCATCCAGCAAAAAGACCGGATTAGACGTTCCAGCCGTCTTCATTCCCTGAATGATGCGACCTGGCATCGCGCCTACATAAGTCCGGCGATGACCACGAATTTCCGCTTCATCCCGCACGCCCCCAAGAGAGATGCGGACAAATTCTTTCCCCATGGACTTGGCGATGGAACGAGCCAGTGAAGTCTTGCCCACCCCCGGTGGACCTACGAGACACAGAATTGGCCCCTTAATGGTCTTCACCAGCTTGCGTACAGCCAGATACTCCAGCACCCGTTCCTTCGGCTTATCCAGTCCGTAGTGATCATCATTCAGTATCTCTTCAGCCTTGACGATATCCAGATCATCATCCGTAAACTTGTTCCATGGCAAGCTTAACAGCCAATCGACGTAATTACGGATCACCCCGCCCTCGGCAGAGCTTGCAGGCATCTTCTCCAGACGGTCAATTTCCTTCTCGACCTTCTCCTTTACAGGAGCGGGCAGTTCCAGCTCACTTAACTGATTGCGCAGCTCTTCTACTTCTCCTGCGCGACCTTCCTTCTCGCCAAGCTCTTTCTGGATCGCCTTCATTTGCTCACGCAGGTAATACTCCTTCTGCGTTTTCTCCATCTGTTTCTTCACGCGCTGGCTAATTTTCCGTTCCAGCTCAAGTACCTCACGCTCATTGTTCAAAATATCCAGAAGCTTCTCCAGACGTTGAGCTACGTCGATCGTCTCCAGTATATCCTGCTTCTCCTTGATTTTGAGCGTCAGATGACTTGTAATCACGTCAGCAAGCCGTCCGGGCTCCTCAATGTCGGATACCGCAGCGAGAGTTTCGGGGGTTACCTTTTTGGACAAGTTGATATAATGCTCGAACTGGGTCAAAACAGTACGCATGAGCGCATCCGTCTCGGGATGCACGTTTTCTGCCTCATGCAGCTCCTTTGCCAGTACCTCGTAATATTCCTCATTGTCCATATATTGAATAATCTCGGCACGTTCCAGCCCTTCCACCAGCACCCGAATCGTTCCGTTGGGAAGCTTGAGCATCTGGCGTACTTTGGCTACCGTGCCGACTCGAAAAATATCCTCTTGTGCGGGTTCTTCAATATTCACTTCTGATTGAGAACACAGGAGAATCAAATTATCTTCAACCATCGCTTTTTCCAAAGCCTTGACCGATTTTTCTCGGCCCACATCGAGATGCAGAACCATGCTCGGGTAGACCAGAAGTCCTCTTAAAGGCAGCAAAGGAAAACGACGACCTTTTGTCTTGTTGGGTCCCATCGCTTTCGCACCTCCAGTGATTCTCAAGTTCCGGATTTTACAATCCTTCAAGTTGTTATCTTTCATATTTTATCAAATGTTTTATGAAAAAACCAATGAAAGGGTAGTTCATTAGCAAGATCCTGTGTCCGATATCGTCCCGTTATGCGTCCCATCGGCCTGCAACAGGGAAGATTGGGATGGGCGAAAAGTCTCAATTGGCGTGTGTACAGGTAAATCTGACGTCAATTCCTCTCCAAATACGTGCTGGAATACTTCCGTAACCGACTGCACCGGAATGACTTTCAAGCCTTCAATGCTGTCAAAAAGAGACTGCCAGTTGTCCTGCGGGATGATCACCTTTTTAGCCCCTGCCTGAAAAGCAGCCTCAATCTTGGCTAATACGCCGCCAATCGGTTTAACACGCCCGTGAATGCTAACCTCTCCGGTCATCGCAATTTCGTGATCCACCGGAATTCCCCGCATTGCAGAAGCAATAGCTGTTGCCATAGCAATACCTGCCGACGGGCCATCTACTGGTGTTCCTCCGGGGAAATTAATATGCAAATCGTAATTCGACGGCGATAAACCGAGTGTACGCAAAACGGTCAACACATTTTCCACAGAGCCTTTGGCCATACTTTTACGCCGTAGCGTACGGGAGCCACCGCCAATCTCTTCCTCATCAACTACACCCGTAATATTATAGGTTCCCTTTCCCGCAGGAACCGGAACTGCTGTAACCTCAATCTCCAGCAGCATACCCATATTCGGGCCATATACGGCCAAACCGTTAACAAATCCGATTTGTGGCAGACCCGGTATTTTCCGGTCAGGACGCGGTTGAATTTGGCTGCTGCCTGCTACCCATTCCACATCCGAGGCGTTTAGACATTCCCGTTTCTCCGTAAGTGCCAATCCAGCAGCAAGCTGAATCATATTGACGGCCTCCCGGCCATTTGTGGCGTAACGCTGTACAACTTCAACCGCCTCCGGGCAAGGACCAAAGCCCAGCTTGTGGACGGCATCCTCAGCAATACGAGCAATTTCCTGCGGCTGGAGAGCACGGAAATAAATTTCCATGCACCGGGAACGAATGGCAGGCGGCAGCTCATGCGGCGAACGGGTCGTCGCACCTACCAAACGGAAATCGGCAGGCAAACCATTTTGAAAAATATCATGGATATAAGCAGGAGTATTCGAATCCTCCGAGTTGTAGTACGCGCTCTCCAAAAATACTTTACGATCCTCCAATACTTTCAACAACTTATTCATCTGTGTAGGGTGCAACTCACCAATTTCATCAATGAACAGCATGCCACCATGTGCCTTCGTTACAGCTCCGGGCTTGGGCTGCGGAATACCCGCCACCCCCATCGCTCCAGCACCCTGATAAATCGGATCATGCACCGAACCAATCAACGGGTCTGCAATACCCCGCTCGTCAAAACGGGCAGTCGTCGCATCAATCTCCGTGAATTTGGCGTCTCCCTTGAACGGGGAGGACAGGTTTTTCTTAGCCTCTTCCAGCACCACGCGCGCAGCAGCCGTCTTGCCCACTCCTGGTGGCCCATAAATAATAACATGCTGGGGGTTCGCACTGCATAACGCTGCCTTGAGCGCACGCAGTCCGTCCTTCTGACCGACAATATCCTGTAATGTGGCGGGACGAGTGCGTTCAGCCAGCGGTTTGGTTAATGAAATGGAACGCAGTTTGCGCAGTTTATCCAGTTCCTTGCGGGATTCCCGGTCCACTGCGCTGCGGTTCGTCTTCTGACTCCGCAAAAGATTCCAGAAATACAGACCGATGACAATCCCAAAAAACATTTGCACCAACAACAAGATCATAGTAAAGTCCATCGTATTTCCTCCGTTTCTCATCTCAGCATTTTGAAAAATGCCGCTAAAATGCCGTCTATGAAAAACAGTATTTCCTTTTCCCCAATAGCTAAACGGTAGTCTTCCAAAAGATCAGAGAGAAAATACAAAAACACCGTGAAGAACAGTTCTGTAGCAGAGCTGCCCTCCACGGCGTTTAAATGATGGCAATAGAATATGATTATGCCTCTTTATGGGAATCGATTTTGTCTATACCTTCTCGGCTGTATGACGTTCCTCGCGACCCGGAATTTTACCCGTCTCTTCATACGCCTTGACGATGATGTCAATTTCTTTTTTCAATTCGTCAACCATGTCAGCCTCGGGAACTTTGCGAATCATTTTTCCGTAACGGAACAGAAGTCCTTCCCCACGCGCTCCGGCAATACCGATATCGGCTTCCTTTGCTTCCCCCGGACCGTTCACCGCGCAACCCAGTACCGACACTTTAATCGGCACCTTGAGTTTCGCAATATAGTCTTCGACTTCGTTGGCGATAGAGAACAGATCAATATCCAGACGTCCACAAGTCGGACAGGAAATCAAAGTCGCAGCATTCGTGATCAGCCCAAAGGTTTTGAGCAGTTCCCGCGCAACCTTCACTTCTTCAACTGGATCGGCACTCAGCGAAATACGCATGGTCGAGCCAATGCCCGCTGCCAGCAAGGCACCCATTCCCGCTGCACTCTTAACGGTTCCGGTAAAAAGCGTACCCGCTTCGGTAATACCCAGGTGTAGCGGATATTTGATGATTTCGGCCGCCTTCGTATAAGCAGCAATCGCCATAGGCACATCAGATGCTTTCAGCGACACGATAATATCGTGAAAATCAAGCTCTTCCAGTATACCGATATGGTATAGTGCACTTTCTACCATCGCTTCTGGGGTAGGATAGCCGTACTTATCCAGCAAATGCTGTTCCAATGACCCGGCATTCACACCGATCCGAATCGGAATTCCCTTTTCCTTGCATGCCTTAACCACAGCTTCCACTTTTTCACGACGACCAATGTTGCCGGGATTGATACGAACCTTGTCAATTCCGTTTTCAATCGCCAGCAAGGCCAGCTTGTGGTTAAAGTGAATATCCGCTACGAGCGGAATATGGATCTGTTTTTTGATTTCCTTAATGGCTGCGGCAGCTTCCTCATTGTTGACGGTGACCCGTACAAGTTGGCAACCCGCCTCTTCCAAACGGAGAATTTCAGCGACGGTAGCTTCCACATCTGCTGTTTTGGTCGTACACATGCTTTGGATGATGACTTCATTGCTGCCGCCAATCGTCAGGTTCCCGACTTTAACGGGACGTGTGTCTTGTCTTAAGAACATGTACTTTTCTCTCCCATTAACACCAAACCTCCACCCCATAAAACCTCATATGGGTTTAGTGAAGTGGAGATCCGGCTTCTCATGTTTTAGAGATCGCGAAGTATCAATCCTTAGGCGCTCTCTTCTTGTTTTTTATCCTTATCTGTACCACCGAGTTCCGGTGCGATTTTATCTTTTACAACTTGCTCATTAATGACGCAAGTCGTGATATCATCACGGGAAGGAACCTCATACATCACATCCAGCATAATGCCTTCAATGATCGCACGAAGACCACGGGCACCCGTGTTACGCTTGATGGCTTCACGGGCAATGGCTTCCAGAGCATCTTGCTTAAACTCCAAAGTAACATTATCCAGTTCAAGCATCTTCTGATACTGCTTGACTAAAGCATTTTTCGGCTCAGACAAAATACGAACCAATGTGTTCTCATCAAGCGGCTCCAGCGTAGAAATAACCGGCAAACGTCCTACAAACTCCGGAATCAGACCGAATTTCAAAAGATCCTCAGGCAATACCATAGAAGTATATTCACCCGGTTTCAAATCCTTTTGATCTGTAGTCGCATTAAAACCAATGACTTTCTTACCAACACGACGTTTGATCATTTGCTCCAGACCGTCAAAGGCACCACCGCAAATGAACAGGATGTTCGTCGTATCAATTTGAATGAACTCTTGATGAGGATGCTTACGACCACCTTGTGGAGGCACAGAAGCAACCGTGCCTTCCAAAATTTTAAGCAATGCCTGCTGTACACCTTCACCCGATACATCACGTGTAATGGATGGGTTTTCGGATTTGCGGGCTACTTTATCAATTTCGTCGATGTAGATAATGCCACGTTCAGCTTTTTCCACATCATAATCGGCAGCTTGAATCAATTTCAGCAAAATGTTTTCAACGTCTTCGCCCACATAACCCGCTTCCGTAAGGGAAGTAGCATCTGCGATGGCAAAAGGAACGTTCAAAATTTTAGCCATGGTTTGCGCAAGCAACGTTTTACCTGAACCTGTAGGTCCGAGCATCAAGATGTTACTTTTTTGCAGTTCCACATCATCAATTTTGTTTTGCGTATTAATACGTTTGTAGTGGTTATACACCGCTACGGACAATGATTTTTTCGCTTGATCCTGACCAATTACATATTGATCGAGAATGTCACGGATTTGCATTGGTTTCGGAATGTCTTTCAGATCTACTTCTTCCTCATGACCCAGTTCCTCTTCCACGATTTCCGTGCACAACTCAATGCATTCGTCACATATATATACGCCTGGTCCGGCAACTAGCTTGCGAACCTGATCCTGAGATTTACCGCAGAAGGAACATTTCAGTTGTCCTTTTTCATCATTAAATTTAAACATAGAGCCACCCCTTTACAGATTAATCGGTCTAGACAGCACCTGGTCAATGATACCGTATGCTTTTGCCTCTTCCGCTTCCATGAAGAAATCCCGGTCAGTATCACGTTCGATTTTTTCGAGGGGCTGACCCGTACGCTCTACATAGATTTGATTCAGCTTGGCACGCGTTTTGAGAATCCAGTCCGCATGGATCAGCATATCGGAGGCTTGCCCCTGAATGCCACCCAACGGCTGATGGATCATGACTTCGCTGTTAGTAAGCGCATATCTCTTTCCTGGAGCACCTGCTGTGAGCAGCAAAGAGCCCATACTTGCAGCCATGCCTACACAGATCGTCGATACATCCGGCTTAATGAATTGCATTGTATCATATATACCCATGCCCGCAGTTACAGAACCGCCCGGCGAGTTAATGTACAAATTAATATCCTTCTCCGGATCTTCCGCAGAAAGGAACAATAGCTGTGCAATGACGAGATTGGCGACATCGTCATCAATTGGGCCACTCAGGAAAATGATGCGATCCTTAAGCAACCGCGAGTAAATATCGTAAGATCGTTCTCCTCGATTCGTTTGTTCCACAACCATAGGGACGAGACTCATCACGACCAACCTCTTTTCTTTATTAAAATGAACACCAGTATTCATCCACTTCCTTAAGTCCCATTAAAACGGAAGTACAAGCATGAAACGGGAACACCTTACAAAATATTTTAACATGTTCAGAGTCTCGTGTCATATTTGCATCCGCTCATATATGCAGTGCGGGCTGTTGTACAACGTACTTAGCCGAGACCTTCTCATATTTAACCATGTTTCGTATGTATGTGCAAATGTACAGCAGTGACTTAAGTACAACAATAAAGCGCAACTCACAGCACTTTCCATAAACGACTAAAATATGGATTGCCCAAGGTAAAAATAAGGCACGTAACTTTCACTACGTGCCTTATCCCTATCTAATTGCTACGTTGCAGCCTGTTCGGCATACCCCGTATATTTTATCGTTTGAATTACTCGGCAGCTTCAGCTGGCGCTTCAACTTCTTTGCTGTTTTCCAACAACAAAGCGATCGTTTTGCGCAGTGAAATTTCTTCTTTCAGGTTTGCGAACGAGCCGTTACCTTCCAGAATACCGCGAATTTCTTCAACCGAACGTTTGTAAGCTTCAGCCATGTTTTTCAGCTCTTCATCAATTTCCGCTTCGGAAACTTCGATGTTTTCCGCTTTTGCCACTTGCTCCAGCACGAGGTTGTTGCGTACACGCTTCTCAGCATCCACTTTCATTTGCGCTTCCAGATCTTCCTGGCTTTGGCCGGAGAATCCGAGGAACATTTCAAGATTCATGCCTTGGCTGCGCAGACGGTTGTCGAAATCGCGAACCATATTTTGCACTTCACTTTTGATCATGGCTTCAGGAATGTCGATTGTTGCGTTATCAGCAACTTTCTCAACTACCGCACCCTCACGGGCAGCTTTAGCTTCGTTTTCCTTACGCTCCAGCAGTTGCTTTTTCAAGTCTTCCTTGAATTCACCCAGTGTATCAAATTCGCTTACGTCTTTAGCAAATTCATCATCCAGCTCAGGAAGAACTTTGCGTTTCAGTTCATGAACTTTCACTTTGAAGACTGCTTGTTTGCCAGCGAGATCAGCCGAATGATAGTTCTCAGGGAACGTTACTTCAACGTCCTTGGAATCGCCTGTGTGCAAACCGATCACTTGCTCTTCAAAGCCAGGAATGAACGTATTGGAGCCCAGCTCCAGAGAATACTTCTCAGCTTGTCCGCCTTCGAATGGAACGCCATCCACGGAACCGTCAAAGTCGATAATAGCCGTATCGCCGGATTGTGCAGCATCTTCATCAACGACAACCAGCTCGGCATGACGTTGTTGCAAACGCTCCAGCTCTTGAGCCAGCTCTTCGTCAGTTACTTCGAGTTTGCTTACAGGCACTTCTACACCTTTGTACTCACCCAAAGTCACTTCAGGCTTAACAGTAACCTTGGCTTTGAATTTGAAAGATTCGCCTTTAGCGAATTGATCAATTTCAACGTCAGGGCTGTCTACCGGGAAAATATCCGTCTTTTCTACAGCTTGGCTGTAGGCTTCTGGCAGCAGAAAGTCAATTGCATCCTGATACAAGCTTTCAATACCATAACGCTTTTCAAAAATAGGACGTGGTACTTTACCTTTACGGAATCCTGGTACACTTACTTGTTTAGCCACTTTATTAAAAGCTTTGTCGAGTGCAGCGGCTACACGATCCGCGTCAACCTCAACTTCAAGAACCCCAAGGTTCTTCTCTATTTTCTCCCAAGTTGCTTTCATTTTATGCTTTCCCCTCCAACAAAATCTTCACTTAGTTTTCATACGATCAACGCACACAAAATAACCACTATAGTATATCTAACATTACTATCTTTTTCAAGGGCAGCCCCTTGAATGCTTCACAAGTAACCGTTTCCGGCCGTTATGGAGTGTTCATTCCCGCCGCTACGAATAGACGCATCGACCGATATACCTGCTCAAAACGGAAGCGCAACGCATCGGTAATGCCATATATAGCACGGGTTTCTTCCTCATCCTTGTTGCCGCTCAGACTCTCCGATACCGTCTGATGGAGTGCTGCCGCCCAAATATCCGGCATCCCGTCCTCCTCCACCAGCATTGACCTGTAATCTTTCGTACCGTACACCGCCATCACAAACTGCGACCATAGCTCCTGCGCAAAATAGAACAGCGTAGGCTCATGCACTTCAGTCTGATCGGCCACCCGCTCCAGAATACGCATAATCGGTTCAGGAAATTCATCCGGCCGCAACGGAATAGACTCAATCTCGATTTCTGCCTTCTCATCTCCCCGGCTGATTTCGATCGTCCCTTCCATTCCGCGTCGTCGTAGTGTCTGCAAAACACGGAATTGAAGCAGAGGGTGGATTTCCCGTTCCTTAATCCAGTTAAGCAGCGCATCGTCGATTTCCGGCAGATCCAGATAAGACAGTTGTTCCAGCGCTAAAATCGTCTGTTCCGACAACGGTTCATCCATAGCCATACGTAGCAACTTGTTGCCGTAGCCTGCATCCTGCTCCTGCTTGAAGCGCGCATTTCGGCGGGCCAGCTCTGCTTCACTGACCTCATCTTCTTCCGCAGCGTCCGTTTCCGCCCCTCTGTCGGCATATTGTGGAAACGCGGCTTCCAGCCATTGTAAAAGGGCATCCCACTCTTCGTATTGCTTCTGTTCCTGACCCTGACATTGCATCAAAAAACGCAGCATCGCCATCGCCTCTCCGTAACGTTCGTTTTCAAGCATCACAGTGAGTTGAATTTGATAGTAATCCAGTGTCTTCGGAAACAAAACAATATTATTTTCTTTTGTCGTCACCTTGGAGTCCTTTATTAAAGGCACCCCCTCTCCACCGCAAGCTAAAGTATTTGTAGATTATATGAGAAACAGCGGCCGAAGTCCAACCTCTCGTCTTCCACATATTCACCTGTATTCTAACATACCCTTTTATGAGGCGAAAAAAACGATAGCTACCTTGATTTTTATGCTAAAGAAAGCCTGAATTCCGGATATATGCGAAATAAAGCTTGAATCTTTTTTATCCATGTGATATATTAATCTTCGCTTGAATTTTATGTCCCAGTAGCTCAGCTGGATAGAGCAACGGCCTTCTAAGCCGTCGGTCGGGGGTTCGAATCCCTCCTGGGACGTTATCGTGAGAAGCTTCCGTAAGGGAGCTTTTTTTCGTTTCACAACCCCCGCACAAAAAAATATATTCTATTCTAATGTAGAAAAGTTCGTATCCACTTCAAAAAAACGCTGAGAATGCTATCATCTAATGTTAAATATTTTCCGACGAGCATGAACTGACGAAGTGCCACAGAAATAAAGCAGTATGCTTACATGTTTGGTACGGCAAGGGAGAATTAATAAATGAAAATCATATCTTGGAATGTCAATGGTTTAAGAGCTTGTGTGACCAAAGGATTTTATACCTATGTAAAAGAAACAGATGCCGATATATTTTGCGTGCAGGAAACCAAGCTTCAAGAGGGACAAATTGTCATGGAGAACATGGAGGAATACACGCAGTATTGGAATTATGCCGAAAAAAAAGGATATTCTGGCACTGCTATTTTCACCAAAATCAAACCGCTTTCCGTACATTATGGCCTGGAGGAAAATGAAGAGCCGGAAGGTAGAATCATTACTCTGGAATTTGAGAAGTTCTATCTGGTCAATGTGTACACTCCGAATACCAAACGGGATTTGTCCAGACTGCCTTACAGACTGGAATGGGAAGACCGATTCCGCAGCTATCTGCAACAGCTGGATACGTTGAAGCCTGTCATTGTTTGCGGCGATTTGAACGTGGCTCATCAGGAAATTGACCTGAAAAATGCGAAAGCCAACCACGGAAATGCCGGATTTACGCCTGAGGAACGTGACAGAATGTCGCAGTTGCTGAGCGCTGGATTTATAGATACTTTTAGACACTTTTATCCCGACCGAACGGATGTTTATTCCTGGTGGTCCTACATGCCGAAGGTGAGAGAACGGAATATCGGCTGGCGAATCGACTACTTTCTCGTCTCGGACAGACTTCGCCCGTTGTTGTCAGATGCGAAGATTGATTGCCATATTACAGGCAGCGATCACTGTCCCGTTATACTAGAATTTCAGGATATTTGAGCGTAATTCCTCTTTAAAACTATGACAAAGGCCGCTCTGCAAAGAGCAGCCTTCTTTTTCACGGTTACAACACTCATTTGTAGGCCATCGTCGCATTCACGGCCTTTTTCCAGCCCTCATACAAACTGCTGCGCGTTTCTTCATCCATAGCGGGGGCAAAAGACCGCTCCACCTTCACACGCTTGCGCAGCTCATCCATGCTCTTCCAATATCCAATCGCCAAACCTGCCAGACATGCGGCTCCGAGTGCCGTCGTCTCATGGATCACAGGCCGTTCTACTGTGGCATCCAGAATATCGCTCTGGAATTGCATCAGGAAATTGTTCAGCACGGCTCCCCCATCCACCCGTAACGTCTTCACTGCAATACCGGAGTCAATTTCCATCGCGGCAAGCACGTCTTTCGTCTGGTAAGCAAGTGCCTCCAGTGTTGCGCGGATAAAATGTTCCTTTGTCGTGCCCCGTGTCAGGCCAAACATCGCTCCACGCACCTCGCTATCCCAGTAAGGACTGCCTAGTCCGACAAAAGCAGGTACCAGATACACCCCTTCCGAAGAGGGAACGCGGGCTGCATAGGCTTCACTGTCTTTGGCTTCACGGAACATACGCAGACCGTCACGAAGCCACTGAATCGCCGAACCCGCTACAAAGACACTCCCCTCCAGCGCATATTGCACCTTGCCTTCCTCCAGCCCCCAAGCGATGGTCGTAATAAGTCCATGCTTGGACTCCACCGGTTGATCGCCCGTGTTCATCAGCATGAAGCAACCTGTGCCGTAAGTATTCTTGATCATCCCTTTTTCGTAACAAGCCTGACCAAATAGAGCCGCCTGCTGATCACCCGCTGCGCCTGCAATCGGTATATTTTGACCAAAGAAATGATAATCCACCGTATGCGCATATACCTCGGAAGAAGGCCGTACCTCAGGCAGCATGTTTTTTGGCACACCGAGAATGTCCAGCAGTTCTTCGTCCCACTTTAGCTCATAAATGTTATACATCAGTGTTCTGGCTGCGTTGGAATAATCGGTCACATGCGCCTTGCCGCCGGATAGCTTCCAGATCAGCCACGAATCAATCGTACCGAACAGCAAGTCGCCTCGCTCTGCCTTTTCCCGCGCACCTTCTACATGATCCAGTATCCACTTCACTTTTGTGCCTGAGAAATACGGGTCAATCAACAGCCCTGTTTTACTGTGGAATAGCTCCTCATGCCCTTGCTGCTTCAGTTCTTCGCAGATCTCGGAGGTTTGGCGCGACTGCCATACAAGTACGTTATACACAGGAAGTCCTGTATTTTTGTCCCACACGGCTACCGATTCACGCTGATTGGTAATGCCGATAGCGGCAATTTGGTTCGCTTTTACACCGGATTCGGATAGACAGGATGCAATGACCCCAAGAATGGAACTCCAGATTTCATTCGCATTCTGTTCTACCCAGCCGGGATGAGGAAAGTATTGCGGAAACTCCCGCTGAGCCGAGTACACCACATCCCCTTTACTGTTAAACAAAATCGCTCTTGAGCTTGTCGTTCCCTGATCCAGTGACAAAATATATTTTTCCATCGTTGATCTCTCCCCCTGTAATCCGCTCATTTTATGCTGTTATTTTATTAGCTTTATCACTTTTATAAGTACGGCTGAAACGAAAGGTAATCATAAGTACCACTACAATCATACCCAACACAATCCAGAAAGCTGGAGTCATATTCCCTTTAAATACGGTCTGGTAAAACAACCCTCCGAAAGAGCCCCCCAGCAACGGACCTACAATTGGCACCCAGGCATATTTCCAGTTAGATGTGCCTTTACCGGGAATCGGAAGCAACCAGTGCACAAGACGCGGGCCCAAATCTCTAGCCGGATTAATAGCATAACCTGTCGTCCCGCCCAAGGACAAGCCGATACTGACAACCAGAAAACCCACAATAAGTGGTTTCAGTCCCTCAGTAAAGGAGTTGGCACCGAATGACTGCAAAGCAAGAACAAAGATGAAAGTACCGATCATTTCACTAAGCACGTTGGCAAACGGATGATCCATAGCCGGTCCTGTAGCAAATACACTGAGTTTGGTTGCTGTGTCCTCCGTCTCTTTCCAGTGGGGTAAATAATGCAGAACCACGATCACGGCACCCGCCATGGCCCCAAGAAGCTGAACTGTAATATAGCCCGGAACATCCCTCCACGGAAAAGCTCCCTGAAATGCAAGCGCCAGCGTCACCGCCGGATTCAAATGTGCTCCGCTGATCTGGCCAACCGCATATACCGCAACGGCGACCGCGAGCCCCCATCCGAATCCGATCACAATCCAGCCAGAGCCGTGGGCAAATGATTTTTTCAGGGACACCCCTGCGCACACTCCGCCACCTAGAGCAATAAGGATCATTGTCCCTACGAATTCGGCTGCGTATGGCGACATACAACCTACCTCCTCAATAGATCAACCGATTTTTAATCGCTTTCACCGCGCACAAAAAAAGAAAAGCCATCACAAACCGCCCCCTGTGCTCTTGCATGGGATGTCTGCGTGGCTCTCTTGTCTCCGTCACGATTATTAACTTAAATTTGATATTATATAAGCTTGTAAGCGATGTCAACTGCGGATTTACGATTTCTTATGTACTAAAATAATCGTTGACCGTGTCAGATTTCCCGATTTATGATGTAAAAAAATGGGCGGAAATAAGGATTTCAGGATGGTACGACGCTCCCAAACTCGACGAAGAAGGGAAGAATGTTATGCTGATATTTCTGCAAAAAATTGGCAAGTCGTTAATGCTTCCAGTAGCCACACTACCCGCCGCAGGGATTTTACAAGGATTGGCTCTGATTAACTATGAAACGGATATACCGCTTGGTCCCGAAGTGGGCGGATTTCTGAATCATTATGTCACTCCTTTTCTGAACGAGGGGGCGGGTGCCATCTTCGGCAATCTGGCGTTAATTTTTGCCATCGGTGTTGCTATTGGCCTGGCCGGGGACGCTGTAGCCGCACTATCAGCAGTCATTGCCTACATGGTGCTGACCCGCATTTTGGCGGCAGTACCGGGCATATTTGCATACATCCCGGATGACGTCAAGCTAGACATGGGCGTACTGGGTGGTATTTTTATCGGTGGATGGTCTGCTTTCCTGTTCAAAAAATATCACAACATCCAGCTTCCGGATTGGCTCGGTTTCTTCTCGGGCAAACGTTTCGTCCCTATGATCACGGCCTTCACGACCATGTTTCTGGCCATTCTGCTTGGTATGATCTGGAGTCCGATACAAGATGGGATTGCAGCCTTCGGCAACTGGATTGTCGGCTTTGGCGGAATCGGGTCGATGGTATTCATGATCGCTAATCGGCTGCTGATTCCGCTCGGTCTGCACCATGTACTAAACTCTATCGCGTGGTTTCAGATTGGAGACTACACCAATGCGGCAGGCGAGGTCGTTCATGGTGACCTGACACGTTTCTTCGCAGGCGATAAATCGGCAGGAATGTTTATGTCCGGCTTCTTCCCCATTATGATGTTCGCTCTGCCTGCGGCTGCCCTCGCGTTTATTCATACGGCCAAACCGGAAAAACGTAAAGCGGTCGCTTCCATCTTCATCGGTTCTGCGCTGGCATCGTTCCTGACCGGAATTACCGAGCCCCTCGAATTTTCCTTTATGTTCGTTGCACCGTTGCTTTACGGCATCCATGCACTGCTTACAGGTCTGAGTGGCCTGATCATGTACCTACTGGATGTCAAACTCGGCTTTTCTTTTTCGGCAGGACTCATTGACTATCTGGTCAATATGAAGCTCTCCACCCACCCATTGCGAATGATCCTGGTCGGGCTTGCTTTTACCGTCGTATATTACTTCCTGTTCCGATTCATCATTCTCAAATTCAACCTAAAAACTCCTGGACGTGAAGACGATGCAGAAGACAGCCTCCTGTCTGACACTAACAAATCCGTACCCAGCGAAAAGGCGGGTGCCGCATCTGACAGTCAATCCAGTCATGCAGTCAAGGTGCTGACCTATCTCGGCGGTTCAGACAATATCCAAAGCATCGATGCGTGCATCACACGGCTGCGTCTCGTCGTCAAAGACGACAAAACGGTTAACGACCAAGCTCTCAAGCAGCTCGGAGCGTCGGGAGTCATCAGGCTTGGCAGCGGTACTGTACAGGTTATTTTCGGTACGCGATCCGAAATTCTGAAAGATGAAATACAACGGTTGATGTAATGATCTGCCCTCTGGACTTAAGCACGTGTGATCTTCATGCAAGAGACGCACGTGCTTTTTAAGTCAGCATTTTGCATAATTCGATTTCCAACGCTCGAAAGTACAATATATAGACGAACTAAACCGTTTCGATCTATAAATTTCTGATTTGAAATCGCTCTTGGGATTGTTGCAAAATGCTCAAGTGGATATATGTTTCAAATTTTTTGTTTTTGGTTAAGGCATATGCACATAAATGGATAACCGCTTCATATGATGGAGCTAAACCATTTACAACTTGTTCAGTGGGTAGACCATCTCAGATAGCAAGGAGGGAAATGATGTGAAGACAGTGCGATGGCTGGTGTTATATCTTGCTTTCCTCACGATGATTAGTGGTTGTAGCGGCCCTCTGTCCTCTGAAGGCCGTTCATCTGAAGGCAATTTGTCAAACCACAAAAAGATAACGCTTACATTATGGTACTGGAACCGTTCGATTGACGATGAATTGCTCGCTCGTGCCGAAAAACAGTTTCCCGGCATTGAATTGATCACCCAAAAAATCGGCGGTGATTTCAAAGCCAAGCTCAAGACGACTCTGGCAGCCCGTTCCGGTGAACCGGACATCGTAGCTTTAAACGACTGGATGGTAGAGTTGTTTCCCAGTGCGGATCGTTTTTATGATTTGAGGACATTGGGAGCCGATCAGTTCAAGGATCAATATTTGGAGTGGAAATGGAATCAGGGCGTTACCCCTGACGGCAAAATGATTGCTTTTCCGATGGATACAGGTCCCACTGCCCTCTTCTATCGCAGCGATCTCTTTGCGCAGGCTGGTCTGCCCAGTGATCCTGAGAAGGTCAGTGCTACGATTCGCACATGGGACGATTATATGGCCGCCGGAGAACAGCTTCAGCAAAAGCTCGGCAGCCGTTCGTTTTTAGCCGACAATATTGTAAACGTTTACAATCAAATACTTGCCCAAAATACAGACCTGTACTTCAAGCCGGACGGCAGCTACATCGGCAATCAATCCCCTCATATCCGTTTGGGCTGGCAAACCGCCGTGGCTTTTCACAAGAAGCATCTACTCGCCAATGCGGATGGCTGGACCCCTGAATGGAATGCTTCGGTCAATAACGGAAAAGTCGCCTCTTTTGTAGGCGCAATCTGGATGAAGCAGGTTCTCACGGAGGCTGCACCGGATACTGCGGGCAAGTGGAGAGTCGCCCGTGCCCCTGGAGGGGACGGCAATTTGGGTGGATCTTTCATTTCCATCCTCAAATCCAGCAAACATCCCAAAGAAGCCTTTGAAGTGCTGACCTGGCTGCAAAACCCGGAGCACCAACTGGAAGCCTACCAAAAGATCGGGCTGTTCCCGTCCACTCCCGGCGTCTATGGCGACCCTGTCATGGAGACACCCGAACCTTTCTTTGGCGGTCAGGCCACCGGACTGATCTTTGCCGCCTCCGCACGTAATGTCAAAAGCAGCTATTTTGGTGAGCGTTATCCTGTCATCCACGGCATTGTGACCCGCCGCCTTGCCAATGTCGCCAAGCAGAATGCCGATCCCGATGCATTATGGACGGAAACGATGGATCGAATCGAACGGGAATTACAGCGGTAAAAAATCAAAAATTCAAAAAAGGCGTGTGGTCAATATGCTGAAAGAAATCTGGAAGCACCGTGCCGTATATGCCGCAATCTCGCCGTTTTACCTGCTGTTTGGCATCTTCGGCTTGTTTCCGATCTGTTTTTCATTATATCTGGCGTTTCATAAATGGGATGGTATCGGAGACATGACCTATAACGGCTGGGGTAATTTTCGCTACCTTGTGACAGATAACGAATTTTGGCAGGCTGTGGGCAATACCTTTGTGATCTGGGTGTACTCGACGATTCCGATGTTATTTTTTGCGCTGATTATTGCCTTCCTGCTTTATGCACCTTTTGTCAAAATGCGTACCCTGTGGCGGGTGGGATTTTTTCTGCCGAACGTGACATCCATTGTGGCTGTTGCCATCATCTTTGGCGCTTTATTTGCCAATAATTTCGGATTTCTCAATTACCTGCTGCAACTCCTGGGCTTGCCTATGATCCAGTGGCTTAATGTGCCGTGGGGAATCCAAATCGCCGTTTCCTCCATGGTCGTATGGAGATGGACCGGCTACAACGCGATCATCTATCTGGCCGGACTCCAGAGTATTCCGCATGTGCTGTATGAGGCTGCGAAAATAGATGGAGCAACTGGAGCGCAAGCTTTCTTCCGCATCACCATTCCCATGCTGCGTCCGGTCATCCTGTTTACCGTGATTACGTCCACCATTGGCGGAATGCAGTTGTTCACCGAGCCGCAGGTGCTGGTCGGTAATGACGGTGGTGCCGGAGCAAGTGGCATGACCATTGTGTTGTATCTGTATCGTGAATCGTTCATTAACAACTATTTTGGATATGGTGCAGCCGTCGGATGGGGCATGTTCCTCATTATTGCCCTGTTCTCCATCGTGAACTGGAAACTCGTACAAGGCAAAAAATAACGGCAGGAAGGGGGTTTACAGCATGATGCAGGCACGTGTAAAATCCGTTATTTTATATACCGGGCTGTTGGCGGGAATGATCCTGTCGATGTTTCCTTTTTACTGGCTTATCGTCATGGCTACCCGTACCACTTCGGACATCTATCGTTTTCCACCACAGTTGTGGTTTGGAAGCCACTTCTGGAGCAATGTGACGAGAGTATTGCAGCAGATTGATTTTGCCGGAGCCTTTTTTAATACGCTTTTTGTAGCCAGCTCCGTTACCCTGTTGGTGCTGTTTTTCGATTCACTGGCCGGTTTTGCATTTGCCAAATTTGATTTTCCGGGCAAAAAGGCATTATTCATCATCCTGCTGGCTACGATGATGGTCCCTTCCCAACTGTCGCTTGTCCCCTCCTTTGTCATGATGGCTACCTTTGGATGGGTAGGTACGTTCAAAGCACTGATCATTCCGGGGATGGTGAATGCCTTCGGCATCTTCTGGATACGCCAATATGCGGAGGAATCCATTCCAACGGAACTGCTGGATGCGGGGCGGATGGACGGATGCAGCTTTTTTCGGTTGTATTGGAATGTGGCCCTCCCGATTCTACGTCCTGCGTTCGCTTTTCTCGGCGCATTCACCTTCATAGGAGCATGGAATGATTATTTATGGCCGTTAATTGTATTAACCGATGCGCGCAAATTTACGCTCCAGATTGCATTGTCCCAATTGAACGGGATTTACAATACGGATTATGCGATGGTCATTGCTGGCACCCTGCTGGCTGTACTGCCGCTCATCATTTTGTTTCTTTTCATTAGCCGCCAGTTTATTTCCGATCTTGCCGCCGGAGCGGTCAAAGATTAGATTTACTTAAATCCCACCAAATTAATTTTTGGAGAAAATCATATGATGAGCCACGTGTTTGAGCAGTATTTTCACAATGTCAAAAATACACCTTTGCAAGATCGCATATGCTTTTCCGTACTGCAAACCGTCATTGAAACTGCGCCTAAGCTGCTGGAGGATCTGCACAGCTACGAGCATCGCTATAAACATCCGATTCCGTTCCCAAGGCTGCCATGCTCCTGTAATACGGGCATGACAGCCTTTTTAGTGTGGAATGCCTGTTCTTGTCTTGGTGTGAGAAATGTGATGAGTGTCATTGCCAGCTCTTCATCTAAAAGCCATCATTGTAGAGTTGTCATCTCGGACTGGTGAACAGATCAGCCCAGAACAATATTTACAACAACAAAGGATGTGTAACGAATTCATGACACAGAACGTGCAATGGAAGCCTTCGCGTTTTAATGCGCGAACCGCAGTGGATGACGGCGGGCTTATGCTGTTCAACAGCTATACAGGAGCCCTCGCGGTATTTGGGCCAGAGGAAAATCAGCAGGTAGTGGCCTTGCTTGACGCCAGACCGGATGACCCTGTGCCTGAAAGCAGCCTTTCCTTGCAGGAGCAGCTTCTACAGCATGGCTTTCTGGTCAATGCTGCAACCGATGAGCTAAAACAAGCGGAGGAATTACATCAGTCTGTGCAGCAGCAGAATAGTATGCATCTGGTATTGCTCGCTACCGAGGCCTGCAACTTCCGTTGCCTCTATTGCTACGAATCCTTCCCGAGAGCGACGATGAAGAATCACGTTGTGTCCGGGCTGGAAGCCTATATTCAGCAGCAAGCTCAAAGCGGCAATCTCCAGCAGCTCACGATTAGCTGGCACGGGGGTGAGCCATTATTGGCACCGCACGTTATAGAGCAACTATCTCAATCCTTTATTCGCTCCTGCGACCAGCACGGTGTCCTCTATGGCGCAGAAATTTCGACGAACGGCTACTATTTGTCCCGTGAACGATTTGAGCAGCTGTTGGACTGGCGTGTGGAACGATTCATGGTTACGCTCGACGGCAGCGAGGAAGTCCACGATGCACGACGCGGGCTGCATGGCGGAGGCGGTACATTCCGTCGTATCGTCGATAATCTTCTGTCTTTAAAAGACGTACAACGACCGTTTGAGATTAATTTGCGCGTTAACTTCGATAACAGTAACCTGGAGGCCGTCACTGACTTTATCCCGCAGCTTACGGAATGGTTTGCAGATGATCCCCGATTTAAAGTATATTTCCGGCCTGTCGGCTGTATGGGGGGCGAAAATGATCTGAATTTGCCCGTATGCGACGACCGTACGAAAGACCGTAAAATATGGGAGTTTAACGAAGCAGCCATTGCACAGGGATTGACTGTCAGCTCCTTTATCTCGGATATCCTGCTCCCTACAGGAGCCATATGCTACGCAGCCAAGCCCAATTCCCTGATTATAGGATCAGACGGAAAGCTGTACAAATGCTCAGTCGCCATAGATCAGGAAAACAATCAGTTGGGCCAGATTCACGGGGATGGGAGCATGGAGCTGGATCTCGATAAAATGGCGCTGTGGACCACTTCAGGTGAAGAAACGGACGCAAAGTGCCAAGCCTGCTTTTTCCGACCTGCCTGTCAGGGGAATCATTGCCCCCTGTACCGGATGCGCACGGGGAACCGCCCTTGCTCCTACGAAAAACGGCAGATCAAGCGAACCTTGCGTACGGTGTGGCTGCAATCCCAATCGGAGGAGGTGAAATAACATGAAGATTATTCGTCCTGCTGTACGACCTACAGCGATTACAACTGGCCGTCTGTCCAAATCTGTACCCGGCAATTTAAGCTAATCCTAAAGTAAGCTAAGTACACATATCTATAGAGCGCCCGAGCTTCATCCTGCTCTATAACGCAAAAAGGGAGTGCCCTCCCAGCTGTAATGGCTGAGGGACACTCCCTTTTCGTTGTTTCTTTACGAGCTGACTGTTTGTCCTTTTTCTTCTATGTCTATGGCTGCTCCTGCACTGGCACCTGCGAGTATTCCCTTTTTCTTGTTGGGATACAGGGAATCCATATAGGTACGGGTTTCTGCAACTACAATTCCCGACAAGCCAAGCAGTGCAATCAAGTTCGGGAAGGCCATCATGGCGTTAAAGATATCTGCCAGTAACCAGATCGCATCCAGCTTAATAAACGCGCCTCCGGCAACCAGCGCAATGAACAGATAACGGTACGGTTTAATCCATTTGACACCCAGCAAATATTCAACACAGCGTTCTCCGTAGTAGTTCCAGCCAAGCATGGTGGTGAACGCAAACATAATCAGAATGATTGTGAGCAGTTCCGCACCAAGCGGGAATGCGCTGGAGAAAGCTTGCTGCGTCATCAAGCCCGCATCGGTAGGACCGCTCCATACGCCGCTAACCAGAAGCGTCAACCCGGTCATCACACAAATAATCATCGTATCTATAAAGACACCTGTCATGGAAATCAACCCCTGCTCCGCAGGCCATTTGGTTTTGGCGGCTGCGGCTGCAATCGGTGCGCTTCCCAATCCGGCCTCATTGGCAAAAATCCCTCTGGCTACCCCGCTGCGCATTGCCAGCATAATTGTAGCCCCGGCAAATCCACCCGTCGCAGACGTCGTGGAAAATGCCGAATGCAGCACAAGTGCGAGTGCGGCAGGAATCTGATCGGCGAACCGAATCAGTACGATCATACAGATCAGCACGTACAAGCCTGTTTTGAAAGGGACCACTTTGGTCGATACCTTGGCAATGCTCTTGAGTCCTCCAATGGTAACGAGTCCCGTAAGGGTAGCAATGATCACTGCCGTTACAATCGGCGGAACACCGAAGCTGTTTTCGGTCGAGGATACAATCGCTTTGACCTGCGGAAACGTTCCAATCCCGAACAGCGCCACCAGCATCCCGGAAAAGGCGAATAGCATGGCCAGCGGTTTAAAGCGGCGTCCAAGCCCTTTTTCAATATAATACATCGGGCCGCCGGAAAATTGTCCATTCCGATCCTTCACCCGGTATTTTACCGCAAGCACACCTTCCGCATATTTCGTCGCCATCCCGAAAAAGGCTGCAACAACCATCCAGAACAAGGCACCCGGTCCCCCCAGCTTAATCGCTGTTGCAACGCCGACGATACTTCCTGTACCTACTGTAGCCGCCAGCGCCGTACTCAGGGCCGCAAAGCTGCTGACATCCCCGCTACCTTCATTTGGGGCCTTGCCGATCAGCTTGATCGCCAGAGGCAGGCGGAAGACCTGCAACATTTTTAAACGTATGGTCAGCCACAAACCTGTTCCCATAACGAGAATGATCAGAGGGGCCCCCCATATCCAACTGCTAATCGTTTCTAACACATGTACCAAATTCATTTCAACCCGCTCCTCCAGCATATTAAAAAACAAAAAAGAGTCAAATCCGCTGATTCGACTCCTGGAGAGGTTAAAGGCACGAAAAAATACAACCATCTTGTGCAGGATTCAGCCACTAACAGCTCATAAAAAAGCCTAGGGCATCCCCTGTCACAGGTTATTCGCGTCTCTGTCCTTTTGCCTGAGAGTTTAAGCAGATGATATCTGCGGTGCACCTTCGGCGCCCAATTAAGGGTCTCTCCAGAGTTCTGTCCGTTTACGGTCCCGCTTGTTGCTGTTATCAGCCCAAGCACCTGAGAGTTTTGCCCCTTCGGTCGGAACTTACGTTCCATCTCCCGCAAACATCAACCAGACATATGAAATTGTTTTTTATTATACAGAAAACTTTCAGCTTTTTACAAGTGAAAAATTTGTGAAGTCGTTTCGTTATCTTAAGATGAGCCTATAAAATAAAGGCGGGCGCAGCCAGATTCATCCTCATGATGTTCTCTGCCGCACCCGCCCCCAGGCCATATTGGGTTATATTCAGTTAGCTTGGATTACAGTTCTTCGCCGTTGGTGGCAATTACATTTTTGTACCAGTCAAAAGAATCCTTCTTGGAGCGCTTCAGTGTTCCGTTACCGTCATCGTCCAGATCAACATAAATAAATCCGTAACGCTTGGACATTTCGGAAGTGGACATACTCACGAGGTCGATAGGTCCCCAGCTAGTGTAACCGATCAGATCCACACCGTCCGCAATCGCTTCCTTCATTTGAGCGATATGTTGGCGCAAATAATCAATGCGATACGTGTCGTGAATGGAGCCGTCTTCTTCCACCTTGTCATATGCACCCAAGCCGTTTTCCACGATGAACAGCGGCTTTTGATAACGGTCATATAATGTGTTCAGCGTAACACGCAGGCCGATCGGATCAATCTGCCAGCCCCAGTCAGAGGATTGCAAATATGGATTTTTCACGCCGCCAATCAGGTTCCCCGCTGCTTTCTCGCCTTCCGGACCTGCAGAGACAGTCAAGGTCATGTAATAGCTGAATGAGATGTAATCGACCGTGTTGTTTTTCAGAATTTCGGCATCGCCGGGTTCTGTGTGCAAAACAATATTATTTTCTTCAAAATAACGGTTCATATAATTTGAATATTCCCCACGGGCATGTACATCCGTAAAGAACAGATTCATCTGGTTTTCATGCTGACTTTTCAGCACGTCCTCCGGGTTACACGTATGTGCATAGCTTTCCATACGAGCCAGCATACAGCCGATTTGAGAGCCAGGAATAATCTCATGGCCTCGTTTTGTCGCCAATGCGCTCGCCACAAACTGGTGATGCAGGGCTTGATAGATCGCTTGTTGCTTGTTATCTACACGGTCAATGACCACACCGCCACCTGTGAACGGACTCATCGTCATCACATTGATCTCATTAAAAGTCAGCCAGTATTTCACTTTATCCTTATAACGTGTAAACACCGTTTCGGCATAATTTACGTAGTGCTGTATTACTTCGCGACCCAGCCACCCATTATACTTCTGTGTCAGACCTAGCGGTGTTTCGTAATGGGACAATGTCACCAGTGGCTCTATCCCATACTTGCGCAGCTCGTCAAATACATTGTCGTAAAATTGCAGTCCTGCTTCATTCGGCTCTGCATCATCGCCATTCGGGAAAATCCGCGACCAGTTGATGGACATACGGAATACCTTAAAGCCCATTTCCGCAAACAATGCGATATCTTCTTTGTAATGATGATAGAAGTCCACACCTTCGCGCTTTGGAAAACGGGCATTTACCTTGCCAGCCAAAATGTCTTCGAGTCGCTCGGACGAAATCTCTATAGCATGATCGTTTGTGCGCTCTGCTTTGGGTACATAGGCAATTACGTCCGCACTGGACAATCCTTTTCCATCTACGTCAAAAGCGCCTTCCAATTGGTTGGCTGCGGTTGCCCCGCCCCACAGAAAGTTTTTCGGAAATCCTTTTAATGTCTTAGTCATAGTATAAGAGCCTCTTTTCTTAGTTTATAGGTTAACACTTGTGGAGCATTCCAATCAGGTGTTGTCCTGCGCAAACAGCTTGATATCTTCTTTGTAACGATGGTAAAAATCAATACCTACCAGCTTCATATTGTCTTCTGTAGGCACTTCTGTAATAGAGCCCTTGATTCCTTGTGGCGATACGTCCTGAGCGGACCAGCCTTTACCATCCTCGTTGTAAGCACCCTCACACTGGTTATGGCATAACTACCTTTCTTGATGGCAAGTCTATCGCCGGAAATCAACGATGGACGGGGAAGGCTGCTTAAAGCCGTTTTCCAATATTTCAATTGTCAGCAAAATCTCCTCGTCCTTAACCAGCTTGGGTGTGCCGTTCACGATAGACGCATACAATGAGTCATACAGTTGTCCATAATCTCCTACCGGTGTAGGAATGGTTTCTTCAATAGCTTCACTGCTACCGGGTAGCACGTATTTAAGCTTGCCATAGGAAGACGGATCATCCAGTCCGAAACCTTCCGCATCCGGAGTCTTGCCGGCTTTCAGCCAGGTTTCCTGCTGATCGTCCCCCCATTTGACAAAGCTGCCTTTCGTCCCGTGAATGGTGAACTGCGGGTAAGGCAGACACACCACAAGAGCGGTTTTGACAATCACTTTTTTGTTCGGGTAATACAATATGGTTTCATTGTAATCATCAGCGCCCTGAGGAGTACGAATGGACTTGATGTCATACCCGACTTGCTCCGGTCTGCCAAATAAGGCGATGAGCCTGTCCAATGTATGAACACCGAGTCCGTAGTACATTCCGTTGACAGGATTGCCGCCGGGCATACTGGCATCGGGACGGAAATAATCGTAATGGGATTCAATTTCGACGATGTCGCCCAGTTTTCCGGAATGGAGAGCTTCCTTGAACGCCAGATAATCGCTGTCAAACCTACGGTTTTGATAAGGCATAATGATGAGATTATGTTCCTTGGCGAGTTGGGTCAGTTCCCGCGCTTGCTCAAGGTTTTCACAAAAAGGCTTTTCCACCAGCACATGCTTGCCATGGGATAGTGCCAATTTTGCATATTCATAATGCGTAGAGGAAGGCGTACATACAACGACGAGTGATATTTCCGGGTCGCCCAGAACGTCCATAATTTGGTCCGAGAACTGAATGTCCGGGTAAGCCGTTTCCATGTCCTCCCTCACTTGGCGTGTGAACACTCTCGATACTTGAAAGGTGTCCCTGATCTGAACATAGGGCAGATGATATCTGGTTGTACTTTTGCCAAATCCTAAATATGCAATTTGAATCGTCATTTCGCAAATCCCCTCGTTTCCTAAAGGCTTAGCTTTACGATATCGCAAGTATTGCCAGAATAATACCACATCATAAGAACTGTTCTTTTGAAATGCATTGACAGATGATATAAAATGGACGTAATGCCCTCATAAGCATCCTAAGCGTTGTAACGCGTTTCATGTCAAGTATTTTTCTTATGTGAGGAGAAGCATCATGTCGAATCTTGATCAAATTGCCAAACTGGCTGGCTTTTCCAAAGCTACGGTATCCAGAGTATTAAACAATTCCCCCCATGTGAGCCAGGAAACGAGAAGCAAAATTTTAAAAATCATGCAGGAGCTGGATTACGTTCCCAACCGGAACGCCATTTCCTTATCCAAAGGTCAGACCCTTCAAATTGGCATTATCACTTCAACCATTAATGAAATTGTTCTCGCATTTCTGAACAGCTTTGTAGAGGTGGCGGCCCAGTATGAATTCCAAACGATTATTTATACTTCCGAAGAAGACAAGAAGAAAGAGCTTCTGGCCTTCGAAGATCTGAAAAGAAAAAGAGTTGATGCGTTAGTTATCATTTCCTGTGTAAATGATACCGATTTGTTAAGCACTTATTGCAAGTATGGCCCGATCGTGTCATGGCAACGAATGGATCATACCGATATTCGCTCCGTCGCCATGGACCAGTATGAAGGATATATGCTAGCGCTAAAACACTTGATACAAAAAGGCTATACTCGTATAGCCAATGCCTTTGGTCGCCCGAGTAGCATCAACACCCACAGCAGACAACGAGCCTATGCGTATATTATGGAGCAGCACAATCTTCCTGTATTGCAGCATTGGAATAATTCTTCCATCTATAACATCCGTGACGGTGAACAGGTGGTGCGTGATTTGTTACAGTATCGGGACGAATTCCCACAGGCTATTCTGTGCTCCAACGATTACGTGGCGGTTGGGATCCTCTGCGAAGCCCGTAGACAACTGCTGAACGTGCCGGAAGATCTGGCGATTGTCGGGTTTGATAATACGGAACTTGCGCATACTATGGGCATTACGACCATCCAGAACCCGATTGCAGCTCAGGCGCAAAATGCTTTTTACATGCTTTCCCCTCAGCTCGTAGGTCACCAAATGGAGCTGCATACCCTGCAATACAGCCTCATTGAACGCACGACTACATAGAGTAACGCTTAACCGGGGGGCTAGGTGAAAGTACCTGTGTATGTAATGTTTTTTGTCGAATAAGAATAAAATATGTTGAAATCGCTTTTTTTTGTGCTACAATAGCACTATATAAAAGGATTGTGACCGGTAATGCGGGCAATGCCTGAGTTCAATTGAATGCTATTGCTAACAATAGTGTTGAATTGTGCTTAGGCATTTTTTATTGGTAAAGGATGGGAGGGGGAACTTCAATGATTATTGAGAAGGTGCTCAATAACAACGTCCTGTTGACTAAAAATGATAAAGGCAAAGAGGTCATCGTAATGGGAAGAGGCATTTCCTTCAAAAAGGTGGCTGGGGACCAAGTCGATGATCATAAAATAGATAAAATCTTCATGTTAAATGAAAACGAGTTCACAGCCAAATTAACGGAGCTGCTGAACGATATTCCTGTATCGCATCTGGAGGTCGTAAATGAAATTGTGACCCATGCAACGGATGTGCTGGATACGGAATTAAGCGATAACATTTATTTAACGCTGACCGATCATATTCATTTTGCGATACAGCGGCAAGAGAAGGGGCTCGCGCTCCAAAACGCAATGCTGTATGAGATTAAGCGCTTTTACAAGAAAGAATTTGAGGTTGGACTGGATGCTCTGCAAAAAATTGAAAATACGCTTGGTGTGAAGCTGGGCGAAGACGAAGCGGGCTTTATCGCATTGCATATGGTCAATGCTCGGATCGACGGTAACGAAATGAAGTCTACGCTGAAAATGACCGAGATTGTTCAGCATATATTGAATATTATTACGTATCATTACGGTATTGTGCTGGACGAGTCCTCTTTTAGCTATTCGAGATTTTTGACGCATTTGCAATATTTTGCGATGCGGGTGATTCGTAAAGAGGTCATTCACAGCGGCGAAGAATTTTTGTACAACCAGGTAAAGCAGACGTATACCGAAGCTTTCGCTTGTGCACAAAAGATCAATGAATATCTGGAAAAAACATACGATCAATATTTAAGCAAGGACGAATATGTATATCTGACCATTCATATTCATCGAGTGACCGAGCGAAATAATATTGCGGAATAACATTGCCAAGTAACAAGCCAAATCATAAATCTGGCTAAAAACTTCATAATTTCATCGTATAAGGATTGTGACTGGTAAGGCAGGCAAAACCTAAACTGATGGCGAAATCCACGTTCTTCTTTAAGGAGAGGACGTGTTGCTTTCGCTACGAGTTTAGGTTTTTCTTGTTTACAAGGTTAAAAAGATGCACGCCGGCGCATCTTAGCAACATGAAGTAAACAGAAAGTCCTATCCAAATCAAGAATAACCTATAAGGAGTTCTGAACATGAGCGATAAAGAGCTATCCAGAAAAATAGTGACCCTCGTTGGCGGCGAAGAGAATGTCAATTCGGTATTCCATTGCGCTACACGCTTGAGATTTCAATTAAATGATCGTACAAAAGCAGACAAAGCTGCATTGGAAGCAACGCCCGGTATCATTACGGTGGTTGAAAGCGGCGGCCAGTTTCAAGTTGTCGTCGGCAACAATGTAGGTCAAGTATTTGAACATATGATGGCAGAAACGAATTTACAGGATGCCGAAAATGCAGGTGAGAAAAAGGAAGAGACTTCCGAAAAAACGAGCTTTCTTGGTAAAGCCGTCGATATCATTTCCAGCATTTTTTCGCCTCTCTTGGGCGCTCTTGCCGGAGCCGGTTTGCTCAAAGGGATTCTGGCATTAATTTTGTCACTCCATTGGATTAATGATAAAAGCGGTACGTATCTGATCCTAAGCGCTGCTTCGGACAGCGTATTTTATTTCCTGCCAGTATTTCTGGCTGTTACATCATCCCGTAAATTTAAGACAAACACCTTTGTATCGGTCGCAATCGCCGGAGCTCTGGTCTATCCGGCGGTTATAGCGGCGGTAAGTAGCCCGGAAAGATTGGCGTTTCTGAGTATTCCGATCATTCTGATTAATTACAGTTCCAGTGTTATTCCAATTATTCTCGCAGTCTGGGTTCAGTCCTATGTGGAACGCTGGTTCAATTCCTTTATCCATCAATCGGTGAAAAATATTATCGTTCCGATGCTGGTTTTGCTGGTCGTTATTCCGTTGACATTCCTGGCCTTTGGTCCAATAGGTAACATAATCAGTCAAGGCTTGGCGAACGGCTTTACCTGGGTATACAATTTAAGCCCGCTGGTCGCTGGTGCTGTTGCCGGGGCTTTCTGGCAAGTGTTTGTTATTTTCGGCGTGCATTGGGGCTTCGTTCCGGTCATGCTGTCGAATATTGCAACATTGGGTTATGACACGATGCTTCCGATGCTTACAGCAGCCGTACTTTCTCAGGCTGGTGCAACACTGGGCGTATTCCTGAAATCCCGAAATACTCAAATGAAGGCTTTGGCAGGTTCCTCTACGCTGGCGGCTGTTTTTGGGATTACAGAACCTACGATTTATGGCATAACTTTGAAATTGAAAAAGCCATTTATTTATGCTTGTATTTCCGGTGGTATTGGCGGGGCTATTATCGCTTCCGGCGGAGCGACTGCAAAATCCTTCTCCCTGCCTAGTTTGTTGGCATTGCCTACTTATTTTGGTGCTGGATTCTTGTGGCTTGTCATCGGCCTGCTCGTTGCCTTTGTACTTGCAATGGTGCTAGTTATGGTATTGGGCTTTGATGATCCAAAAGAAGAAACTGTCAAAGCAGCACCCACACCTGAGAAAAAAGAAACTTTGATCGAGAAGGAAATTCTCGTAAGTCCACTGCAAGGTAAAGTGCTGCCACTCGAAGAATCTTCTGATGTCGCTTTTGCATCAGGGGCTATGGGTAAAGGAATTCTGATTGAACCTACAGAGGGCGTACTGACTTCTCCTGTAGACGGAACGATTACGACGGTATTCCCGACCGGACATGCTATCGGTATTACTTCCAATGACGGAGCAGAAATTCTGATCCACGTTGGGGTCAATACGGTGAAGCTGAAAGGACAATTTTTTGATAAGCGTGTGAAGGAAGGCGACGTGGTTACACAGGGACAGCTGTTGCTCGAATTTGACATTGAACAAATTCAAGCTGCAGGTTATCCGACAGCCACGCCGATCATCGTGACGAATTCTGCTCAGTATCTGGATGTTCTGAAAACAGCAGAATCTGAAGTGAAACGACAAGATTACCTGATGACGGTGGTTGTCTAGTTTCCATTAAACCATAATAAAGCCCAGCTAATACTGCTCAAAAAAGAAGCTTTCCGAATGGAAAGCTTCAGGCTGTCGAGAAAGTCTCGATAGCCTTTTTATGTTGATTTTGTTTAAGACGACACCGCGTTAATGTTGTATAATATAGGTAACTATTGTATAGAACGGACGG